>NZ_JAUBTO010000061.1:0-8092 GCF_036702495.1 Microcoleus sp. C2D2
ATTTTTGGCTGGCATACTTCTGGCTTTTCTGTGACTTTTAATTTATTATTATACCAGTTTAAATGCGAAACAGCTTAGTTTGGGTTGGTATCCAAATGCCATCTCTAGCTGAAATTTGGCAACTGTATCTGCGCCGCTTCGCCCTCGAACATTGGTTTCGGTTAGCTAAACAAACCTTACATTGGACGGCTCGCCGAAGCTCAGCACACCAGAACAGTGCGAACGATGGAGCGATTTGATGCCTTTACTCACCTGGCAATTATGGCTAGCTAAAGATCTAGTCAGAGAAATTCGTTTGCCAAGGCAAAAGTCTCTGCCTGAATTGACGCCGGGAAGGGTTGTACAATCAATGCTTCCACTTTTAATCAAGATTGGAAGTCCGGCTTTTGCTCCCAAACGACGAGGAAACTCAGATGGATGGCAAACAGGAAAACCTCGTATTCCAAGATGTCGCTATCCTGTGGTCAAAAAGGGTAAAGGTCGGTTCCAAAAATCACCAAAATCGATTAATTAACCTGGGAATCTCTCTCTAAAATCAACACAATTTCTACGAGCGCGTTAGCTAAGTAAATTTGTGCTTAGTCTAAACTCCAATAGTTAACAGTCAACAGTCAACAGTCAACAGCTAACAATGCCATATTCCCCATTCCCAATTTTTAATTCTTTTGCCATTCTTGCTGTTTCTTGCGAGCAGAT
The DNA here is from genome assembly GCF_036702495.1 of Microcoleus sp. C2D2. Classification (NCBI taxonomy): domain Bacteria; kingdom Bacillati; phylum Cyanobacteriota; class Cyanophyceae; order Oscillatoriales; family Microcoleaceae; genus Microcoleus; species Microcoleus sp. C2D2. Next base: position 697 of record NZ_JAUBTO010000061.1, read on the forward strand.
TGCAGCCATTTTTGGGATTCGGGGTAAACAGTTGTGCCGGGTTTGACAGATTCTAATTGATTGATAATTTGTTGCAACTGGCTGAGGGAATTACCGGGATTTTGAGAATTCACATCAGTTTGCAAGTTGGCAAACAAGCTTTTAGCTTCTTGCAAAGCTTTTGCCGAATCTTTTTCTGCTTCCAGCCTAATCTGGGTAATTCCTAAATTTTTTTGATATTGAGCGAGTTTGGTTTGAGCGTCGAGATAGCCAGGGTTATCGACAGAAATCAATTTGAGTCGGTTAATACCTTCTTGCCACAATTCTGCTATTTGCTGCCACTGTGCGGCGGGATGCGGCGGTTTTTTGGCGGCGACGGCGGCGGAGAGAGCAAATTCTTTGGCAGCTTCAATTAAGTTGTCTGCCCGTACAGAACCGGTGGCGACGCCGCCCATTTCTTGAAAGTCTCTTTCTGCTGCTTTGAGTGTTTTCTTAGCCGTTTCTCCCGCGAGGGTTTCGGCGGGAATTTGATTGAGTTGGTCGATCGCACTTTGCCAATTTACCGTCGCTTTTTGTCTATCTGCAGCGGTTTTGGCTTGCTGATACTGCTGTTTCGCGGCGTTGAGAGTTTGTTCGACTTGATTTAACTGAGTAAAAGCATTTTTTTGCTGGAAAATCTGAGCCTCCATCCGCCCGACATTTTTGCGGGCGGCTTGAAATTCATCGACTGTAAACCGCCAACGGCAGCTAAAAAAAGAGCAGTACCTCTTTGGGTAATAGCCGAGGAACCACACTGGCAAGGCGTCGAGGTGTTTTTGAGCCTCTTTTGCTTTAATTTCGCCCAAGTCAAAATCAGCGACAGCAGTGGCTTTATTCACCAGTTGATCGGATTGTTCCACAAGGGCGATCGCCTGCCGGTAATTGTGATCCATACTCATAAAACTCGGCAGCAACAATATCGGCATTGTTTTCGCCACGGGCCAGCGAATCAGGGGAATAGGTAGATTAATCAGCCAAATTATCCCCGCAGCACTTCCCAGCAAACTCCCAGCAAAGATGATTTTACCGAACAATCCGGGCGGGCGGTTGGCTTTGACGGCAGCTTTGAGAGCTTGTTCGCTGAAGTTGGGAAATTCGTCTTTGAAGGTATCGCGGATTTCTTCTGTTGAGGCGAAAGTGCCGTTTTGCGATCGTAACTTCTCCAACCGCTTGATTACCATCCGTCGGTACACTTCACCCGCTACAGTATCAGCCGCCGCGCACTTGTCAACTTCGGCCCGCAAAATTTCAAAAGCTCGATCGGTAAGACGCGCCATAAAACTCACCTATTCCCTTTTAATTATTTTACAGGTTCCCCGTCAAAATAATTGAGTCTGGGATGCAGAACCCGGTTTTTTTTACTAAAATAGTGCATCCGAGCCTTTAAGTAAAGTAAAAAACCCGGTTTCTTTGGTATTTATGCGTAAATCCCGATAATTGTTAAAATATATAAAGCCCACATCAAATATCCGAATTAATTTCATGCCCACTGCTTTAATCACTGGTGCTTCTGGCGGAATTGGTGCAGCCTTTGCCACCGAATTAGCCAAACGCCAGCACAATCTAATCTTGGTAGCTCGTTCCGAAGACAAATTACAACAGCTAGCTGCTCAACTGCAACAGGAATTCAATATTTTGGTCGAAATTATCGTTCAAGATTTGACGGCACCAGGAGCCACAAATGCTGTATTTGACGCGGTTGTTAAAAAAGGTTGGACGGTTGATTTGTTGGTGAACAATGCGGGTTTTGGCGATTACGGTGCTTTTGCCGATCGCCCGCTTGGGAAACAAATAACAATGGTGCAACTAAATATTGTAGCATTAGTTGAACTCTCGCACTTATTTTTGCAGGGAATGCGGCAGCGAAAATCAGGAAGTATTATCAATGTTGCCTCCCTCGCAGCTTTTCAACCGATGCCGTACTTGTCAATGTATGCAGCTACTAAAGCCTTTGTTTTGAGTTTCAGCGAGGCACTTTGGGCCGAAAACAAAGATTTAGGAATTGGCGTTTTGTGCCTTTGTCCAGGGCCGACTGAATCGGACTTTGCTGCAGTAGCTGAATTTCCGAAAGATTGGGCATCCAGCAGCGGACAAAAACTCGTTCCCGCAGCGGAAGTAGTGCAAGATGCTCTCAAAGCTTTAGACAAAAATAAGTCTCATGTTGTCACAGGGGGAATTCCCAATCAAATTATTGCAAATATGCCTAGATTGATGCCGCGAGAACTTTTGGTGAAGTCGGTAGAAAAGCTGTTTGGGGCGAAAGACGAATAATCGCGATCGTTGACAATATAAATAAACCCGCCCCCACCCAAGGACAAACATTCGATCGCCCAAAACCCAAATTTTCCCAAAAGTCGATCGCCCAAAACCCAAATTTTCCCAAAACAATCAAAAATCCCGATAATCTAGGGGCGGGTTTTACCAACCATCCCCAAATCCCACCAACAATCTAGATAAACCCGCCCCCACCCAACGACAAACATTCGATCGCCCAAAACCGATGAGTTTCACCGATAATAAATTAATGGATCGAACCATCCCAAATCCCAAATCGCAATGAACTCCGAACGCGAACAAGCCTATCTCAACCTGATAAATCAACTGCTAACCTGTCCCAGCGGCGAAGAAGCGGAGGTATTAGAGACTCACCCGGAATTTCTGGATGATGGCTTGGTGGCGACAATGCTAGAAGAGGCGAATAGATTGTTAGGACAGGGCGCTCGGCAGAATGATCTGAGTCAATTTCGAGAGGCTTTACAGTCTTGGGAACAGGCATTAACTATCTATCGGAAAATCGGAAATCGTCAAGCAGAAGCTGGTTCCCTCGGCAATTTGGGCAATGCTTACCAATCCCTAGGGCAATACCAGGGGGCGATCGAATTTCACCAACAGTCTTTAGAGATTTCACGGGCAATCGGAGATCGCCAAGGAGAAGCTAATTCCCTCGGCAATTTGGGCAATGCTTACTATTCCCTAGGGCAATACCAGCGGGCGATCGAATTTCACGAACAGTGTTTAGAGATTGTACGGGAAATCGGAGATCGCCAAGGAGAAGCTAATTCCCTCGGCAATTTGGGCGCTGCTTACGATTCCCTAGGGAAATACCAGGGGGCGATCGAATTTCACCAACAGTATTTAGAGATTTCACGGGCAATCGGATATCGCCAAGGAGAAGCTAATTCCCTCGGCAATTTGGGCGCTGCTTACCAATCCCTAGGGCAATTCCACAGGGCGATCGAATTTCACCAACAGCAATTAGAGATTTCACGGGAAATCGGAGATCGCCAAGGAGAAGCTAATTCCCTCGGCAATTTGGGCAATGCTTACTATTCCCTAGGGCAATTCCAGCGGGAGATCGAATTTCACGAACAGTCTTTAGAGATTTCACGGGAAATCGGAGATCGCGTGGGAGAAGCTAGTTCCCTCGGCAATTTGGGCAATGCTTACGATTCCCTAGGGCAATACCCCAAGGCGATCGAATTTTACCAACAGTCTTTAGAGATTGTACGGGAAATCGGATATCGCGTGGGAGAGTCAATCTCTCTCAACAATTTGGGAAATACTTTCCTAAAAACTCACCAACTTGCTGAAGCTGAAACAGCACTTCGCGCCTCGATCGCAATTCATGAAACTCTGCGTTCTGAATTGGTAAGTAATGACCACAAAGCCTCAATCTTTGAAACCCAAATATCTGCCTATCGCCTGCTGCAACAAGTCCTAATTGCCCAAACTAGATTTGATGAAGCCTTAGAAATATCAGAAATGTCGCGCACCCGTGCCTTCGTCGAATTATTGCGGCAAACCTTATTAACAACTCCCCCTCAGTCCCCCCCTTATCAAGGGGAGAAAGAAGAGTTATCTCAATTCCTCCCTCTTAAGCCCCCCCTTAGCAAGGGGGGGTTGGGGGGGTTATCAAGATTTGAGGAAGAAGCAAACCTCTCAAAGCCCCCCCTTAGCAAGGGGGAGTTGGGGGGGTTATCCATCCCCAAAATCCAACGAATCGCCCGCGACAGAAACTCCACAATAGTTGAATATTCGATTATCGGATCAAAGACCATTTACATCTGGGTAATCCAACCAAACGGCAACATCACCCATCACGCCGCCAACCTCGAACCCCTCAACCAACAAAACCAAACCCTCAAACAAATCATCCTCAAAACCCGCATCTCCATCGGCACTGTAGAAACCGACGACCAAGGCAACAAAATTCAGCTAGAATCCCAGTACAAACGAGACGAAACAGGCCGCTTTCCCCTATTGCAACTCCTCCACCAAATTCTGATAGAACCGATAATCGACTTGCTACCCACTGATGCCAATTCCGCCATCATCTTCGTCCCCCACTACGACTTATTTTTAGTTCCTTTCGCCGCCTTGCAAGATAGCAACAACCGCTACCTAATCGAAAATCATACCATCCTCACCGCCCCTTCCATCCAAGTATTAGAAATCACCCGCGAACATCAAAACCGAGTGCGAGGATTGAGACAAGCTGCCCTAATTGTCGGCGATCCAACCATCGACCCAAAATTCAACAAAAACCCCTACAAACTCCGCCAAATCCCCAGGGCAAAAGAAGCCGCAGAAGCCATTGCCACAACTTTAGAAACCGAAGCAATTAGCGGAGAAAATGCCACAAAAGTCGCCATTTTAGACAGGATGCTAAACACCCGCATCGTCCATTTATCCGCCCACGGACTCCTCGACGATTTCCAAGGTTCGGGTATCCCCGGCGCGATTATTTTAGCACCATCAGGAGACACCGACGACGGCGCGCTTAACGCAGCAGAAATCCTGCAATTAAAACTCGATTCCGAACTCGTAGTTTTGAGCGCCTGCAGCACCGGAGGCGGTAAAATCACCGGAGATGGAGTCATCGGATTGTCGCGCTGCTTCATCCTCGCCGGAGTCCCCAGCATCATCGTTTCCCTGTGGAATATGGGAGCGATTTCAGCCAAATTACTAATGACTGAATTCTACCAAAATTTAGCGCGGGGCGAGAATCGAGCAGCCGCCTTGCGGTGTGCTATGCTAACCACAAAAGCTCGATTTCCGAGTCCCATAGCTTGGTCTGCATTTACCTTAATTGGCGAAACCGAAACTTTACCGCTGTCAACTGAAAAGAGTGATTTAAGGAGATTAGTAATGTCACTTCCCGATGATGCCACACCCGAAGAAATTGTGGCGGCTTTCACTAAGTTATTGAAAATATCGGAGCCGCAATTTGTCCAACAATTATCAGCGATTGATGTTGGTTCGACCGATAATATCAATATTATCGCTCAAACAATCAAGGATTGGTGCCAAACTCGGTCTCAAATAGAAGAGAATTTAGAGAACGAAATTTATCAAATGGGTGCGGGCGGCGGTGATAGCGATGCACCGGACGAAATCGTCAGGGAGTTTTACCAAACGCTGAAGGAAAATCAGATTCGACTGGGTGTGTCTGTGTCATCTGCACCTATAGTTCAAACAGATACTTCTGCGACAAATACTTCTGCGACAGAATCGACATAAAAAAGCGGGACTTTGAATACTCTTGTCCCCCCCCTTAATAAGGGGGGCTAGGGGGGATCGAAGGAATGTGGACTCACAGATAAATCTCGCTTGTATTCCAGTCTCGATCCCCCTAAATCCCCCTTAATAAGGGGGACTTTGAACCGATTGCAGCTTAGTCTCGATCCCCCTAAATCCCCTTTAATAAGGGGGACTTTGAAGGGCCGCGAAAACTCCTAAAACATCTCACAAAATTGATTATGAGCCAAGAATGGCAAATTAAAAATCCCAGCATTAGCCTCTATCCTTTCCACCTGCGGGATGATAGGGACGAAGGCTATAAGCAAGTAGCAAAAAATGCCCAACATTTGTGGGAAAATCTAGCAGATAATGTCGGCAAAGAATTTAACATCAACGAACTAAACTCCCTCAGAGACAAGCTAATTTGCTACAAAAACGGCGTCTATTATCCAGAGGGCGAAGTGGAAAATTTGACTCTGGTAAAATTGCTGATACCAGATGGAAAAACTCTGAATTTTCAGCCAATTACTCAGCCAGATAACCAGAAACTTGATGGTTTTATCTATGCTCTGCGACTTCAGGATACTTACACCGCAGACTTGACATTTTATTATAAAAATGTCACAATAAAAGTAGCGGACTTAACTCGATTAAATCCCGAAGGTTGCTTGTTGCCAAAGGCAATTCAACCGTCTCTGGGACAGACATTATTATTATACGCCGCACCAGCAGTTTATAATACTTACCGGAAACTAGCTGACGAATCTGTTAAAGCTTTTGTACAGGATAAACAGCCAGCATCAGTGGACTTTCGCGCCGAAGGAAAGTTATTCGGGAGTCCAATTTTTGAGTATGAAAGCCGAGAAGATGATGCGCGTCAGCGGTGTCACATTTTAGTATGGTTGCAAGACAATCCCCAAACTTTGAAATCCGCAACGCCGGCGTTTTATTCTTACTTGATGAATCTGCTGTGCTCTCGCGCTAAAATTGTATTTGTGTATGGCGAAGCTAGGAAAAAGTATCGCCAAGCACAGCAAATAGTGGGCGAGTTAGAAAAGAAGCTTCCCGAATTGGATGCAATAGAAAGCGAACAAAATCGACAAGTTAAGTTGGAGAAGTTAAAGGAGTTGCTGGCTGAAGTTCGCACTAAAATGTGGGCTTTTGCTAAGCAGGTGCGATATTTGCAAGAAGATAGAAATACGATTGATACTAATGCTGAAAATTATGCTGAGGCGTTGACAAGAATTAGAGGTTTGTGCATTTCAGGCGACAATCTGGATTTTTGGCAGAGGTTTCTAGATTTAGCTGAGGATAAGTATCGGCGGCAAATTGAAATAGATTTAAACTACTTGATTGCTAGTCAAAATTTGTTCCAGCAGTCGATATCTACTGTGCGGGGGATGGTGGAAATCGAACAGGTGGAATTGGACAGGGAACAGATGGAATTATACCAGCAACAGGAAGACAGGGAGAAAAAGCGATCGCGCCAGCTTGAGAATATCATCTTTTTTGTCGGAACTGCGATCGGCGGCGGACAAATCTTTTCCGCCGCCTATCCTCTAATCAAGGATACACGGATTCAATGGCAACCCGATTTTTCTCTACCGCTGCATCCGTTTGCTGCGACAATTATCTTGAGTCTGCTGTTTGGTTTAGGATTTGGCTTGTTAACTCTGGGTATCGTCGTGTGCGTAAGGAAAATTTTTCCCGATAATTTGGATTTATGACTTATGCCTAAAACCAAAGAAACCGGGTTTTTCGGGGTTTTTGGGTGGTATAACTTATATGTTGCAGCATTCTTAAGAACAGGCAAGATGCCTGTTCCACAAAGTGTCAACTTTTTGTGGGGAGTAGGGGT
>NZ_JAUBTO010000061.1:8192-43386 GCF_036702495.1 Microcoleus sp. C2D2
TGGGCTTCTTGGCCTCAGCATTCTTAAGAACAGGCAAGATGCCTGTTCCACAAAGTGTCAACTTTTTGTGGGGAGTAGGGGTTGGGCTTCTTGGCCTCAGCATTCTTAAGAACAGGCAAGATGCCTGTTCCACAAAGTGTCAACTTTTTGTGGGGAGTAAGGGTTGGGCTTCTTGGCCTCAGCATTCTTAAGAACAGGCAAGATGCCTGTTCCACAAAGAGTCAATTTTTTGTGGGGAGTAGGGGTTGGGCCGAAGATGCCGCCCATAAATTACAAATATCGAGTTAACTGGACTCGATAGCGTTCCTTCTTAGTAACAGCAACTTCCCCTATTTCCAATCTTCCCTTGCCCGTAACAGCAATTAAATCTCCCGACTTGACATTATAACTAGCTTGAGTAACGTCTTTCCAGTTAACTCGCACGTCGCCGCTGTCAATTAAATCGGCCATTTTGCTGCGAGACATTGCGAATCCAGCGGAGGCGACAGCATCCAATCTCATGGATGCTTCAACGGTTGTCATTTCTTTCTTTTTGGGTTCTCTAATTTTGAGTTCGCTCAACTCAATGCGCTGAGTTTTTACAGGAACCGATCGCACTTGCTGCAAACTCATCTCCAAATACTCTACCATCTCGGGCATGACAATGGCTTGCGCGCCGCGTTCACCCAAAACAATCACATCGCCCGTTTTCTCGCGGACAATTCCCGTACCCAACATCGCCCCCAAAAAGTCGCGGTGGGAAGCTGTATCGAACAAGAAATTGCCAGCGATTTCTACCGCAGCAATGCTAACGCTAGCAGAGTCGATCGGGATATCCGATCGCGCGATCGCAATTCTTTGTCTTTCAGCTTGCGGGTAGCCGCCCCAAGCCACTACTTCCACGTCTGTTAACCGCTTAAATACCGTCAGAGTGTCCGCCAATTCTGGAGGCGACAGAAACTCAGTCTGAGTAACTTCCCAAGTTTTAATTGCTTGTTCGGCTTGGTCGAGTACCCGCGCCACACATTCGCGGTTTTCTATGCCTTTTAACAGTTCTTCTCTTTGTAAATTCGCCATAATTAATATCAACCTACAAAATATCACTTAAATCCAAAACAAAACCCGGTAATACATCTTCGCCTGACAGAGTTGCAGGCGAGTCTAAAATTTCCACATCTGAACCTTGACGGGAGATTTCAACTTTTCTATTTTTGCGATCGAGCAACCATCCCAACCTCGCTCCATTTTTCACATACACTTTCATTTTAGCCCGCAATTTTTCTAGGGAGTCAGTGGTCGATCGCAATTCCACCACAAAATCGGGACAAATCGGCGCAAATTTCTTTTTTTCTTCAGCAGTTAAAGCATCCCACCTGTCGCGGCGCATCCAAGCAGCATCGGGAGAAATGTCTGTACCGTCGGGCAGCTTAAATCCAGTTGAAGAATCAAAAGCAATTCCCAAATGCTTATTTTGACGGCTCCAACCTTCGAGTTGAAAACTTAGATCCGCATTCCGTCTGCCTGTATCGCTACTCGCAGGCGGCATAATAATTAATTCTCCCGCTGCAGTGCGCTCAAATCTCAAATCCCGGTTGTCTATACACAACTGAAAAAACTGCTCGTCTGTTAATTCGATCGTTAATTCTAGGGGAGAAGGTAGGGGGATAGTTTGTAATTCCATAACTGCCTCCAAATATTACACGAGTTGACTGTCAACAGTTAATAGTTAACCGTCAACAGTTGACAATCAACACATAACTAAGTCTCTGTATAACCTTGGATATTTTCCGGTTCAAACTGCCGCAAAATCTTCGCAGCTTTCCCAGTCAAATCATCAGTACCCTTAACCGCAATCAAATATTTACCCGCATTCAAACGGTTGCGGTAGGGCAAAGCATCGCCGCTGCCAAAAGCCATGCCCCCGGCCCCGCCAACAACAAAGCTGCCCATCCCGCCGGCGATCGCACCTAGCACTCCGCCGATGGCGTGATCGCCAATTTCGCCCGCCCAGGCAAAAGTCTTCAACTGAGTCATCAGACTGAAAGTAACGCCAGCAATAAAGCCAAACGGCACCAGCCAAACCGCCATGAGTTTAGCTTGTTTATTCGCTTGCTGGTTGGGGTCGATCAAGCCAAATTCATCAGCAGTTTTGTAGCCGCGGCCCAAAATGCTCACTTGCTTCATGGGCAAGCCTTCTTTTTCCAGAGCATTGTAGGCAGCTTCGGCTTGAATTCGATCGGGCAGTACGGCGATAAGATAATTCATATAAAATACTCGGTAAGTGGGAAACTCAATGGCTTCAGCCTTGAAAGGAAAACGACCCGGCGGTTTCAACCGCATTGAATCCCCCTTGCAGGGAGAGGGGTATGGTAGCCCCTCTTGGAGATATGGTTGTCTCCGACCTATTACTAGGTAACGTTCGCTTTGTGCCTTTGTTGTAAGGGCTTGTTAAGCTTGCAGCACTGCCGAGCGTGACTTTAAGACTGTTTAACTACAAGCGACAGAGCGGAAAACTAGCGTCGCATTCAAGGAGTGTCGTGACCCAAACAACGTAGTCAATGAAGACTTAGGCCCGTCAGTATAGCTTGCTTCGATCTCTCTTACAAGCTCAGTGGCTTTAGCTCGCTCGTTACTGACTGACAATAATTCCTGATGGTTAGGCTCGGACACCTAGAAATAATTATAGTCGGAAAAGACATACTAGCTAAGCAGTTCCGGGATTGCCAGACCGTCCGAGAGTGCGCGAGCCCCCAAACCTAAAATATTTCAAGCAAAAACGGTCGGTCAAGACCGAATGCAGATACAATTCAAACTGCACAAAGGCAAGCTTGAGCCGGGCCGTGAGATACTGCCCTTGGTTTAAGCCTCAACTTTGTGCTCGCCAACGCGCTTGCCTATTTTTACTGATTCCACTCAATTGCTTGCTATGCCTAAAGTTCTAGTATCCGATCCGATCGACCAAGCCGGAATTGACATCCTCTCTCAAGTCGCGCAAGTTGACGTAAACACAGGGCTCTCAGCCGAAGAACTGGTACGAATTATTCCAGATTACGACGCTTTAATGATCCGTTCTGGCACCCAAGTTACCAAAGAAATCATAGAAGCCGGGAATGCACTCAAAATCATCGGCAGAGCCGGTGTCGGTGTAGATAATGTCGATGTACCCGCCGCTACCCGCAAAGGAATTGTAGTCGTCAATTCCCCCGAAGGCAACACGATCGCCGCAGCCGAACACGCGATCGCCATGATGCTCTCGATGTCCCGCCACATCCCGGAAGCCAACGCATCCGTCAAAGGTGGTAAATGGGAACGCAACCGCTTTATCGGCGTAGAAGTTTACAAAAAAACCCTCGGCATCGTCGGTTTGGGCAAAATCGGCTCGCACCTCGCCGCCTCCGCCAAAGCAATGGGCATGAAACTGCTCGCCTACGACCCCTTCATCTCCACCGAAAGAGCCGACCAGTTGGGCTGTCGCTTGGTAGAACTCGAACTGCTGATGCGCGAATCCGACTACATCACCCTGCACATCCCCAAAACCCCGGAAACCCTGCACTTAATAAACGCTGAAGTGCTGTCGAAAATGAAGCCTACGGCCCGCATCATAAACTGCGCCAGAGGCGGCATCATCGACGAAGCAGCCCTCGCAGAAGCCATCAAAGAAGGCAAGATCGCAGGCGCAGCTTTGGACGTTTACGAACAGGAACCGCTGCAAGCCGATTCCCCGTTGCGGAGTGTCGGCCAAAACCTCGTGCTGACGCCCCACTTGGGAGCATCCACAGCGGAAGCTCAGGTGAATGTGGCGATCGATGTTGCTGAACAAATTCGCGACGTGCTGTTGGGGCTGCCCGCGCGATCGGCTGTCAACATACCCGGCATTTTCCCAGACTCGATCGAAAAACTCAAACCCTACCTGCAACTCGCCGAAACCCTCGGCAACCTCGTCAGCCAGCTAGCCGGAGGCCGAGTCGATTACCTCAACGTCCAACTCCAAGGCGAATTGGCCAACAACCAAAGCCAGCCCGTAGTCGTTGCCGCCCTCAAAGGCCTGCTCTCCCAAGCCCTGCGAGAGCGCGTTAACTACGTCAACGCCAGCATTGAAGCAAAAGAACGCGGAATTCGCGTCGTCGAAACCAGAGACGCCTCGATTCGCGACTACACCGGCTCCCTGCACCTCTCGGCCAAGGGAACTCTCGGCGAACACACAGTCACGGGTGCAGTGCTCGGCGAAAGCGAAATTCGGATTACCAGCGTTGACGATTTCCCGGTCAACGTTTCCCCCACTCACCACATGCTGTTTACCCTGCACCGCGATATGCCGGGGATTATTGGCAAAATTGGTTCCCAATTGGGCAGTTTTAATGTCAATATTGCCAGTATGCAAGTAGGCCGTAAAATCGTGCGAGGCGATGCCGTCATGGTTTTGAGCCTCGATGACCCCCTACCCGAGGGGATACTCGCCGAGATCCTAAAAGTTCCGGGAATTCGGGATGCTTACACGGTAAATCTTTGAAGGATTTTGGAGTTTAGATTTTGGATGCAAGGACTGATAATTGGTAATGGGCAATTGGTCATTGGTAATTGGCCTTCCAAGCGGGAATTTTTCGATTAGCCAATCCTCATTCCTCACTCCCCAGTTCCCAGTCTCCAGTTCCCCGGGGCCAATCTACAATCTAAAATCTAAAATCTAAAATCGTTATGGCACATAGCTGGTGGGAAATTAGAATTCTTTGCGATCCGGCGCTGGAAGATATCATCTTTTGGCGTCTGGAACGGTTTAGCTGTCGGGGAACTGCTACTGAGATCAAAAGCAATTCTTGCCTGATGTCGGCTTATTTGCCCGAAGAACAAGCAGGATTGCTGGATTTGGCCGCTCTGTCTCTGTGGCTGCGCCAAGATGCTCTGTGTGCAGGTTTGCCCCTACCTGCCATGCAGTGGGATTTGATTGAAGAGGAAGACTGGGGCAGCACTTGGAAGCAGCACTGGCAGCCTCAAGAAGTGGGCGATCGCTTTTTAATTAATCCGGCCTGGCTGCCCGTACCAACTGATACAGATCGCCTCATTTTGCGTTTAGATCCCGGTGTGGCCTTCGGTACCGGTACTCACGCTACTACTCAACTTTGTCTGGAGTCGCTGGAAATGCGGCTCGGTTTTGATGACAAAGAGTACGTAGTTGCCGATATCGGCTGCGGATCGGGTATTTTGTCGATCGGCGCCGTGTTGTTGGGCGCTACAAAAGTTTATGCTTTGGATACAGATCCTTTGGCAGTGCGATCGACCATTAGCAACAGACAACTCAACCGCGTTAATTCTCAGCAGTTGGTTGCAGAGCTCGGCAGTATCGATCGCTTGAAAGAAATGGTAGATGAGCCGATCGACGGTTTGATGTGCAACATTTTAGCAGAAGTAATCATTGATTTAATCCCGCAGTTCACCGCAATTAGCAAACCCACTACTTGGGCCGTGCTCAGCGGCATTTTACTCGAACAAGCTAAGCCAATTGCTGACACACTCGAACAGCACGGCTGGATTGTCGCTACTCTGTGGAAGCGCGAAGATTGGTGCTGTTTTAACATTCGGCGAAGTTAACAATATGGTAATTGCTAATTCCTAATTGCTAATTGGTAATTTTGTGTTCATTTTTCATCTTTGGGAAGTGAATTTAAATAAATCTCGAACCTGAAAATAAACCGGGCCAGCCCAGTAAAAAGCATTGACCAAAATCAACAATCCTTTACCAGCATAAGAATTAACCAAACCAAAAACGCGGTATGTTGACAGCAGCACTAACAACATTTCAACCAAAGAAACAATTGACCCGTAGTGCTTCCTATCCCAATAAGAAATCGGACTGATAAAACGGTAATTGCTGAACGGAAAAAAGTGTCTGTGAGCGTCGTCATTGTGGACTGGCAAATCTCCCAGAGAGTGCAGGATGATGCTGAGAAACAGAATTTGCACGCTTGGCCAGCCCAAGTAATAAGCAACTAGCCAACCAATACCCGCCAGAGGAATTGAATGAAACAGAGCCACAATATTTTGCACAAAAGGCTCATAATATGCTTTTGACCAAATTGTAGCTTCGGGCAAGCGAGCAATGTATTTCGCCCAAAAGTAAAATAAAAATATCGGAATATCCGGCAAAATTCCGCCCGTAACGATGAGCAAATTCAACTCAGAATGCTGGGTTCTACCGAGAATTGCCAGATTGATAATTGCGTGGCTTGGTGTTTTCATGATAGACGCTTAAAATGGTAAGTAAAACAACTTAAATAAACCCAAGAGAAGCGCTCGGGTTTCACCAATGGTAACTATATGGCAACTGCGATATAATTATAAGTTATTATAAGTTAGCTGGAGAAAACAGTAGATCGTGGCACAAATAAACTTTCTTGCTGATTTTAAAGAAATAATTACCCAAGAGCTTTGCAGTTTAGGTCATCCTCCAAAAGATGAAGAAAACCTTGATACCGTTTTGACAAGGTATCTCAATTTATTGCTAAGAATACCACCAACTATTGTATGGACTGTTGAGCAGTCTAAAGAATTGGAAAACAAAATTATTCCACAGGAAATTACATTAGGTTTGCAGCAGTTTATTGAGAAAGCTAAGTCTGGTCAAGATTTAAAACCTCATCTCAGCATAACCCTCAATAAGCCAGGCTACAAAGACCTCATGTTTTACGACTGGGGAGTGTATCACTTCCATTTAGGTACTAATCCTCATCCCAGGCATCAGGAATTTCTTGAACGAACAGACGATCTCTTATTTGCTATTGCAGACTCCCGTAAGGCAATGATGTATTTAATCGATATCCATCCACATCAAGGAGGATTTACAAATCAAGACTTACTAAGAATTATCGAAGAGAATTGGCGTGAAATTCTCGATCGAGACACTCTAAAGCGCTGTGTCGGGTTGCCATACAATGCTTCTGACAGCGATATTAAGCGTCTTCGGGAAGCTGGTATAGACCCTATTCTTCAAACTCCTGGCGGTCGCGTCTTGAGCCAGATGGGAGGGGGAATCACAAGTGCTGGAAATAGCAGTCGCATCAAAACAGACGCAGATCGCATAATAACTAATGTTGGTCAGGCTGAGGATTTTTTCATCCAGCAACCAGATACCATAGCAGTTTACTTTAACGATAAATATGCCAAGAATTGGGATTGTCTAAAATTTAAACTTAAATCATTTGAAGCACCAGTAAAGATAGAGGAGATAACAACAGGTGAAATTATCGAATACCGTCAGCAGGGAGGAAGGTGAAGCATTTGGACACCAAACACTTTTGTTTTCAACATAAATTGTCGCCCAAATGCTTCACCCCTACATCTCGCTTAAAAGCTTGAGATTATTTGTTGGAGATGTCTTAATTAAGGTAAAATACCATAACTACAAGAAAGGTTGCACTCGATCGATCAACTGCGCCGGTTGCAGCACTCCCTCAATGCGATGGACCTCAGCGCCATTTTTGAACAGCACCAAAGTCGGCAAAGCATAAATGTGATACTGCGACGCCAACTGGTCGTACTTATCCGTGTCAATTTTGACAACCATCAGCTTGTCTTTCATCTGACCGCTCACTTGCTCCAAAATCCCTGCCATAATCTGACAAGGCCCGCACCAAGTAGCATAAAAATCTACCAACACCGGCAAGTCAGAGCCGGATACTAACTCCTCAAAACTGCTGAACTGTTTTTGAACTGCCATAAGACAAAATAATTTTTTTGGTTCTGGCTCGATTTTAGTGCAAAATTCTCTGGTAGATTGCGAGGATACAATTATGGAACTATTGCCAGAGACTTTTCAGAGATTGCGGGGTCAAGTTGCTGTCGTGACCGGTGCGTCGCGGGGAATCGGTCGCGCCGTTGCTTTAGCCCTAGCGGCAGAGGGCGCTAAAGTCGCCGTAAACTATGCGAGTTCGAGTGCTGCTGCTGATGAGGTGGTAGCAGAAATAGTCGCAGCAGGAGGAGAAGCTGTGGCACTTGCAGCAGATGTCTCGAAAACTGACCAAGTAGATTTTCTCACCAGTAATGTCATGGAAAAATGGGGACGGATTGACATTTTGGTGAACAATGCAGGCATTACTCGCGATACTTTGCTGCTGCGGATGAAGTTGGAAGATTGGCAAGCGGTAATTGATTTAAATTTAACTGGCGTGTTTTTGTGTGCGAAAGCTGCCAGTAAAATCATGCTGAAACAGCGAAGCGGCCGAATTATTAATATTGCTTCGGTTGCTGGGCAAATGGGCAATCCGGGACAAGCTAATTACAGTGCGGCGAAGGCTGGGGTAATTGGGTTTACTAAAACAGTGGCGAAAGAGTTGGCGAGTCGCGGGATTACTGTGAATGCAGTTGCACCGGGTTTTATCACTACAGATATGACTAAGGATGTCAAGTCTGATGAAATTTTGAAGTATATTCCGCTGGGGAGATATGGGGAAGTTGAGGAAGTTGCGGGGATGGTGAAGTTTTTGGCGGCAGATGCGGCGGCGGCTTATATAACCGGGCAGGTTTTTAATGTGGATGGGGGGATGGTGATGGCTTAGGATTTGGGGATTTTTTTAACCGCAGATATCGCACAGGCTTTCTGGCCTGTGCCACGATGAAGGCGGATATCTGCGGTTGAATTTATGTCTGTTAGCGTATTTGAAGTGAAATTAATTAGGCTAAATTTACATATTTTCAGTTTATTTAATAAATAATAATTACTTTAAGGCGGCACGCAACTGACTGAGGACTTTTTTGTATTTGGCAATGCGTTGAAAATCTGCCTCTGTCGGATTGGCGATGCGACGAATATCGAGGTTATGAGTAACATCAGCGATTTTGACTCGCAATGCGATCGGGTTAGCAATCACACGCTCTAAATAAGTTGCATAAGCTTCTCCTTCTATTTTGGTAATCGCCGCAATCGCCGAGACTAGAACTTCAGGAAAACCTTCGCTTCTAAGTTGCTCAAGTGTAAGTTCAGAATCTTCGACCGCATCGTGTAGAACCGCTACAATTTTCTGCTCTAGAGATTTTACATTTTCCATCACAAATAGCGGATGATCGAGATAGGGATTGCCTGCCTTATCAACCTGCCCCTCATGAGCTTTAGCGGCGATCGCGATCGCTCGTTGTAGTAATGATTCGTAATCTGAATTCGTATTTGACAGCATAGTAAATAAGTTCTCTATTAAAGTTTGAGTCTCATCGCGGGGAAAAGGTAGTGTGGGAGTTTTTATTTTAAATATTCCTGCAACAATTTCCAAGCCATTTGAGTACCTTCCCCGGCGTTGACTTTTTCAAAATCTACATTTTTTCTCAAAACTACCAAACCCACACCTTCTTTGATTTCTATTCGATCGCAGTCGCTTACTATGGCCAAAAAAAGGTGGTTTTTTTGTAAAATTTTTCTATCTTTTTGGGTCTTTTGGTGAGTAAAAGTTGTGATAAACTCCATTTTGTAAAAATTGGTTGTGAGGCAAGTTTCTTCCTCCATTTCTCGCAGGGCTGCCTGCTTTGGACTTTCTCCAATGTCCACGCCACCACCAAAAGTAGAAAGCATTCCTTGACTGGCAATACCTGGAATATTATCTCGCAGTTGGGCCCCAATCTGACCGTTGGGGAGCATGAGAAAAATGCGAACAATTGACTGAGGAATATTCATCTTATCGAGGGAATAACAAAACTCAAAAAAGTCGATCTATAGTTTTCTAATTTGAATCCAAATTTGCCTAATCCAATTGTACACCGCAGCAGACAAAGCCAGTAACTTATTGACAAAACTTTGCCCAATAGAACCTTCTCCTACCTCAGAAACTTCTTCGATTTCCACGGGCAGCGGTGCCATCCCGACTACTTCATACAGCGGATATTCGCCACTTTTACCCGGAATTTGCACTGATACGCGCCGATTGACGATCGCCAAATCCTTAACTTCCTGATAAGTATCCTCGGAAATCAAAAAACTTGTTCCCACTTGCTTGTTCGCCGCTTCAATCCGGCTGGCAAAATTCACCGCATCCCCGATCGCCGTCACTGTCTGATTTTTCGACGCGCCCAACATCCCCACAACCACGCAGCCGCAGTGAATGCCAATCCCAATCCGCAATCGGTGACGGTATAAAGTCTCAAAATAGGGATTGAGTTTCTCTAGTTCCTCCAGCATCTCCACTCCAGCCCTCACCGCTTGTTGGGCCGCCTGGTCTGAATTTTCCAACCCAAACAGCGCCATAAAACCATCTCCCATATAATTATTAATCATCCCGCCGTTGCGGTTGATCGCATAACCCATTTTTTGGAAATAGCGATTTAAAACATAAATTACATCGTAGGGCAACAGCGATTCTGAAAACGCAGTAAAGCCTCGAATATCGGCAAACAAAATTGCAATTTTCTTCTCTTGACCCACAGGAGTAGAAATCAACTTTCCGGCCATTTCGTCGTTAAATGATTCCAAGTCCTCAGAATCGATCGCCAGCCGGCGCAAAATCACCTTGCCGCCCGCAACCTGCGTCTGACAGGCTAGCCTAATTTCCGGCTCTAGGCGCAATTTTTTGGCGAGCTCCTCTTCCGGCGAAGTGCGGGGAGAGCAAAATTGTAAACCTTCGACAACTAATACGCGACAAGTCGAACACCGGGCACTACCGCCGCAGATGTGGGTGTGGGGAATGCCTGCACGCAGCGAAGCTTCGAGAATTATATCGTCGTCGTCTATCTCGATCGAGCGATCGTCCGGCAGATAGTGAATCTGTGGCATAGGGGGCGCATCTAGCTAATTAGCGAGGAATCTCGCGGACATCTGTTATTGCAGCGAACCTGTATGGAAACCCGGTTTCTCGGCATCTTTTGTGCACCCCCTGATTCCGTGAACCAACCTGACGATCGACGGAGTACCGTTAGACCCCAGGCTTCTTTTTCCCTCGATGCCAGGGCTTTTTTTAGTGACGTAGAACCACCGCCACTTTCGTAATTATAGCCAATTCTTTTGATAAGTTTGGCTAAATTTTCCTTTCGCTCCCAGGACTCCCCACACTGACAGGAATGCCATCAATCTGACCATTCTTTAGGCACTTTGTCGATCGCATTCCCACCCTGTCGATAATTTCCCTTGGGGTCAAGGAATACAACGCTTTTACCTCATTTCCCAGCGACATATTTGAGCACCGCAGTAAATTGACCCGCTTGCCGCATCAAGTATTGATTTATTCAAACCGCTTTTAGCCGCTTGACCCTTAGGCAACTCAACCAAATTGCCATCTTCAATATCAGTCTTGACTGGGGCGCGTTTACTCCTGTTCTTAAGACTCAAATCCTCTACCACCCAAACATCACACTTATCAAATAACTTATGTGTTGTTTTGAATGAGAAATCCCATCTCGTTCTAGCTACAAACTGAGCGAGCTTAGAAATCTTGCCTTTGAGGATTTTCCCGGGCTTAGAACCTTTAATCCTGCTAGCTAGCTTCGACCTTTGTCTTGCCAGCTTCTGAGAAGACTCTCTTAAGAATCTCTGGTTTTAGACTTGTTCTCCATTGGATAGGTAGGCGTAAATAGTAATCCCTAGATCGATACCAATACTGTTTTCTGCTGTCGGTTGAATTTCTACAACCGTTACTGGAACTGTTCGATCTTCTAGCGTTACGGAAATATGCCCGACCTCTGCTTCTGAGATAACCGTTCCAGTCTTAACCTTGAATCCTTTCGGTATTTGTCTATGGAATACCATTGGCACTTGACCTACTTTCGCGGTAGTCTCTACACATCCTATGAAGGCTCATCTTTGATAATCTTCAAATTATCAAGTTGAGAACCAGTAAGAGATTTGTAGTAAAATCAACCCTTCAATTTATGCTTGCCTCTACGATTGCCATTTTAATCGGGATCGTAAAATTTGAGAAGGAAGTTTCTACAGGATTTACTACATCCTGTAAAACTTGGGAATCCAAGGATTTGTAATCAGGGAAGAGTTTTTTGGTGTTTTTCCAGTCAGACAACTGTACATTCAACCACTGCACGTTACCACCATCAATGTTTGAGAAAACATCACCCTTTTTTGTTAAGGGATTACCAGAGCCATCTTTTTTTTTGCCATTTCTCGTTTGCACTCTTGTGAGAAGAATATCGTTGTAGATTTCCTCTACTGAAACTATGGAGGCAGTTAAAGGGCCGGCATTAATCGGTGTTCTGGTCGCTTCCCACTATTTAAATCTTTCGCCTAATCGGTAGTTGTATTGCCGACGGCAAAGTTCGAGGTGAGTCGCTATCGTTACCGTTTGATGTTTAGTGGGTTTTAGCCTGTACTTGTAGGTTAGTTGCATAAACTTCCTTGTTTCGACCTAGTTACAATATACTATATTTCGTCACATTGTTATGATTGTATTACTGTTTCAATCTGCAAGAAAGTACATTGAAAATCAGGATGCTCCCGACATACAATTGACCTGCGTGTACCTAGACCGCCACGCCTTTCATTTTTGATCGGTGATTTATTCGGGGTACGGAGGCCTTCTTCGCCTTTAACACCCCTCTAAATACACGCCTTGGACGAACCGGCTGTTAGTTAACTATAAGTCGCGATCGGCATTTGCTTCTGGTTTCGTCAGCTCAACCGCCAAACTGACACCAGTTTAAAAAAAGAATGCAACTCTAGGCAAGAACCCAAATCTTAGCTCATCAGTCATTCCCAATTCTCAAATCTAAAATAGTATGATTCAGCAGTAAAATCGCTACCGCACCGTGAAAACACCCCAATTCAAGCCCTCCGTCAAGGCTGTGGAGTCAATCTCAAATCTTAAATCGAATGACACAATTCTTAATAAAATTAATATCGCTCAAAGCCCGATAAATCCGTTATCCAATCCCCTTCAACCGCCATATATTTTTAGGATTTTGCGGAGTTTTGCTGTGCAAACCTTACTTGGCAATAGTTTCAGCTTTTTGGCTCTCTAACAACCAGCCAATTTTAGTGAGATAGAATAGCAGCATCTTTAAAACCAGTATAAACATGACTTCATCAACCGTCCTAGAAAGCATCGAAAAGCACATTCCCATCGTGGGAGATTTGCATACCAAAAGTCCGATCGCCTACGCAGCAACCCGCCTCGCAGCCAGTGCAGTTAACGCGGCCCACATGGCAGTAGCAGAGTCTTACATCAACGGCTTAGAAGTACCGGATTCAGTATTGCGATCGCTTTTTGATACCTGTATGCCCGTATTGTTTAAGCATTGTCCGTCCCTGCTTGCCCCCTACGAATGGGTACTGAGAGAAACAGATCGTACCGCCGAAGGGTCCCGGGATTTAATGAAAATTCACTACGACTTGCCTCAAGCAATGCTGAATCGGATGTTAGGCGACGGCAAACTCATTTATCCTAAATACACCATGGGGTTGTGGGAAAAAGGAGCGGCCAACCTTGAACAATCGCAAATGCAGATGATTGATGATGTGATTGAGAAGCTAGACATTCAGGATGGCGATCGAATTTTAGACTTTGGCTGCGGTTGGGGTTGCGTCCCCAATTACATTCTTTCCAAATTCCCCAATGTCACCTTTACGGGGATTAACTTGAGCCACAACCAATGCGAGTATATGCGTCAGAAGATGCAAGACCCCGAAAGCTACCTCAGTTCCGGTCGATTTACCCTATATGAAGGCGATATGAACGACGCCCAATTTGACACAAAATTTGATAAAATTCTCTCGATAGGCGTTTTTTGTCATGTAGGTAATTTAACGAAAGCTTTCCAAAAGCTTGCCTCTTTCCTGAAGGATAACGGCAAAGTTTTCATTCACATTATCACAGTCCGCACTCCCAACAATATGTCCAGCACTTTCACCCACAAATACATTTTCCCCCACGGTCGTTTCTGGAAATACGATGCCGTTCCCAGCCACAACAAAGACCTCAAAACCATAAAAACCTGGTATCTCAACGGATACAATTACTCTACAACCTTAACTAATTGGCTGAAAAATTTTGATGATTCTCAGGCAATAGTCAAAGATTTAGACTACGGCATGGACTATGCCAAATTTCGTCGCATCTGGCGGTTTTTCTTGATTTGGGTGGAAACTAATTTCGCGAGTTGCGATGGTGAATATAACGGCAACGCCCAATATTTAATGGTTCGTGCATAACCGCTAATCAGTAGACCAAGCTCAAAAAGCTCAAAAAACCCAACACCCCGAACCTCGACTTATCAAATAAGTCGGGGTTCTCAAGTGCGAGCTACTTATCCGGAGAATGAAACCGTTCTATGTCGATTTAGGGCGATAGACAAGTGTTGCCTCCTTTTGAGGAATTTTTCCGAGATCAAAAAAATCCGGAATAGGACGGTCGAGCGGCGAAGAATGTCTATATCAAGCCGGATTCTAGTCGCACAATACTTTTTAAATTCCATCGTCGATCGATAGTGACTATCTCCGAGCTTTTACTACAAAAAAAGGGTTGATTTATACAATGGTAGACAATATGGAACTTTCTCTTCCTCAAAACGATCCGAACCAAGAACAGCGCAAAGATTACTTGAATCGCCAGCAAACAGCTTATCAGTTTGACTATGGGAGTTTATCACCTTTGGCATTATTGAAAGATGTGCCTGCCGACGAGAACTTTTCGAGCAGGTATATTGGAGAACGGATATTAGCAACATCGGAACTTCCAGCAAATATGTTGGCATCCGATGCGAGATCTTTTCTAGATCCTCTTGACGATCTCCAAGACTATGAAGACTTCTTTACTGTGCTGCGGCTACCTCCTGTTGCCAGAATTTACCAAACCGATCGCTCTTTTGCAGAACAACGCCTGTCTGGAGCAAATCCGATGATGCTTCGCCTGTTAGATGCCAACGATCCTCGGGCACAAACACTGGCGAACCTTGCGACTTTGCACCCATTATTCGATCGGCGCCAAGAGTTGCAGCAAAAAAATATTTACATTGCCGATTACACAGGTACTGACGAACACTATCGCGCGCCTGCTATGGTTGGAGGCGGAACCTATGAAAAAGGCAGAAAATTCTTGCCGAAACCGCGGGCTTTTTTCGCTTGGCGGTGGACGGGAGTCCGCGATCGGGGTGAAATGACACCTATTGCCATTCAACTAGATCCGAATCCAGATAGCCATGTCTATACCCCATTAGATCCTCCTATCGATTGGCTGTTTGCGAAACTCTGCGTACAAGTGGCAGATGCTAATCACCATGAAATGAACACGCATTTAGCTCGAACTCATCTGGTGATGGAACCAATCGCGATCGCCACCGCCCGACAGTTGGCTAACAATCATCCCCTTAGCCTACTGCTGAAACCGCACTTTCGCTTTATGTTGACCAACAACGATCTGGCACGTACTCGATTGATCAATCCCGGCGGGCCCGTCGATGAATTGCTAGGCGGTACCTTGTTAGAGAGCATGGAACTGGCTAAAGAGGCGTACAGTACCTGGAGTCTCGATCAATTTGCCTTTCCCACTGAACTGAAAAATCGGGGAATGGATGACCCAAATCAACTTCCTCACTACCCTTACCGAGATGATGGATTGCTGCTGTGGAATGCGATTAAAACCTTTGTCTCGGGCTATCTCAATTTCTTTTACCCGACGAAGGAAGAGATCGCACAAGATGTGGAACTGCAAACCTGGGCACAAGAATTAGCCTCTGATAATGGCGGTAAAGTCAAAGGAATGCCAGACCGCATCGACACAGTTGAACAATTAATTGAAATTGTCACCACTGTAATTTTTACGTGCGGCCCGCAGCATTCAGCAGTCAATTATTCCCAGTATGACTACATGAGTTTTGCCGCCAATATGCCCTTGGCAGCCTACCGGGATATTCCTAAAATTACGGCGTCGGGTAATCTAGAAGTGATTGCGGAAAAGGACATTTTACGGTTGCTTCCTCCGCAGAAACGAGCCGCTGACCAACTGCAAATTATGTTTATTTTGTCCGCTTATCGATATGACCGTTTGGGTTATTACGATAAATCTTTCCGAGAACTCTACCGGATCAGCTTCAATGAAGTTTTTGGGGGAACGCAGATCGAAGTTTTAGCCAAAGAGTTCCAGCAAAATTTGAATATGGCAGAACAAAAAATTGATGCCAACAATCAAAAACGAGTAATCCCTTACTTTTCTCTCAAGCCTTCGTTGGTGCTCAATAGCATCAGTATCTAGAATTAAAAATTCAGCACAATATCTCAACGTAGGGTGCGCACTGCGCACCTTACTCTGTATTAGCCGTTTTTGAATTCTTCAACAATCGAGCAATTCACGGCCATTGTACCAGAGGAATCAGTGAAGGTGACTCGATCTTGATAATGTCGTGGGGTTTCCATCAGTAACCGCCAAGCTTGGCCAGCATCGATTAAATTCAGGCTCGGGATAGTGAATTTTTCACAACTCTGGCACCATAATACGCGGTTACTAATACAAATTAATAGCATTATCTTTCTGAATCTACCAGTGGGAATATTTTGTATGTAGAATTGTCAGCCTGACGGGATAACAACCCCGTCAGGTCAAATTGGTAGTTAGCGTCGGTTTCTAGCTGTAATTTGGGGGTAACTTGTGAGGGTAACGGGTGTATTTAGCTATGGCAAAGGTGTTACAGCAGAATTATCAAGAGGGCAATTTACCGAAGTTTTCCCAAAATAATCAGTTAAGGTGACTTCATCTTTGTAATGCCGAGGAGTTTTCATTAACAATTGCCAAGCTTCACCAGCATCCAGTAAATTCATCCGCCCAGGATAGTGAATTTGGATCAACTCTTGAACCAAAGGGTAATAGTCTGAGTTAAGACTAGGGAAAATATGATGCTCCGTGTGATATGAAAAATTGAAATGCAACAAATTAACTATTTTGGGAACCCGTATTGAAAGACTATTAATCAGCGGGTCATTAACACTCGTCATCCGACAAATCAGGTGATTTGTGTAGATATAAAACATTCCAACTGTATGACCGATTGCTAAGGGTAGCAAGTACCCAAGAACGATTTTTAGCGCATGAAAGTCTAAATAGAATAAAATGCTAAAATGCAGGCATAAAACCGCAAACAACTCAAGAGCAATTTTCAATCTATCTTTCTGACTGACTGTGAATGCAGCGGGCACATAATCCACAATTTTATTATTAAACAATAGGCTCGACGAGATGTGGCAAAATTGATGAAATAACCACGATGCTGGAAGTCCTACTATTAATAACCAAGATGGCTTATCAATCGCTGGCGCAAAGAAATTCTGAATCCATTTTCCCCAACTATTCGGCTGGTGGTAAAGGTAATTGCGATCCGGATCTTCTAGATAATTTGTTTGACTGTGATGTACAATGTTATGAACATATTTCCACTGAGTAGAAGGCATAAACATCATTGCAAACCCTAGAAAACTAATTATATGATAAGTCATACGAGACTTTTTATTGACGCTACCGTGAATGAAATCATGGGAGAAAAATCCCATAGTTACGATACTATTACCCATAATTAAAGCTAAAGGTAAATAAAGCCATAGAAGATAGATTGGCCACTGATCTAGACAATCGGCAATCCCCCAACCCAGTAGCAAAATGGCCATATTAATGAACAGTATAACCAACTTGCTAGAATCTGGTTTAAAGGCTTCTGATGGCAGGAGTGGGCGCAATTTCTTAGCGTATACTGAGTGGTGAATTAGGGTTTCTTCGCCTAAAGTCGGCGTTGCAGTGTTGTCTAGAGTATTGAAATTTTTTTCGGATTTCATGCTATTGCTAAGAGGATTTTCAGGTGACTTAATAAGTTTCTAAATTTAATTAGATCCCGTACCCGGTTTGAGATAAAACCCACACATAAATCCGGCGGCTTATTGTCAGGATGGGGAGATTTTATCTGTCTCCACGGTGGCTATCCGGGAGCTTGTGACCAAATTGCTTGAGATCGAGGCTGCCTGATTGTTGTACTAAAATAGTATTGTATCCTATAAATAGAATTTTGGCACAACTATTAAAGGCTTACGCATCGATAATACTCTGCCACTTTTCACTTGGGTTTAATCCCCACAACCAATCCTAAATAACCTATAAGATTAAAAAAGTCCGTTTCCCTGAACAATTTCTTTAATTGTCGTCAGGGTATCTAACCCGATCAATCCCCGACGATAACCTTTTTGGTTGGACATTCCCAAAAATATCGCATCTCCCCGATTTTGATAACGCCAAAACCGAGGCGAGGCATTAATAAAAGTTGAGGCGCTGTTAACATCCAGAGCAAATTGGCGACTTTCTAAGTAAGATTCAGTGGCGATGCAGTCAGCGTGACCGCTGCTGTAGCGGTTGATCCAGCCGATCGCAATCTCTAAACTATCGACAACTTTAAACGCTATGGTTTTGTTTAAATAAGGTTGAGTCCACTCGTATGGTTCCGCCAGCTTTAAGTCTGGGAAATCTGCGACGAGATCCGCATCGGCGCTAATTTGAAAGCCTTTTTCTTTTAAAGTGTTCCACAGCCTGACTAAGGAAGAAGGCTTTTGGTTGCGATCGATGAGCACTTTCTCGATCGCGTTAACAGGATCGGGCACGCTTTGATGGCTGTCCAAAATCATCCACCTTGCCATCTCCAAACTGCCAGTCGGCGACCAATAAAGGTAACAATTGCCCATTGCCGACCTCAACACGGGTGCTGTGCACAACCTTACAACTTGCTGCACCAAACTCGGCCTGCCGTAGGGAATAATTAAATTGAGATATTGGTCTTGAGTGACCAATTCTCGGATGGCAGCGCCCCGATCCGGCGGCAGTACCTGCAAACATCCTGACGGCAAACCGACCTCATCGATCGCCGACACCAAAGCTTCTCCAATTACAGCATTAGTTTGCCAGCTTTCGCTGCCACCTTTGAGAATCAAACTGTTAGCGCTTTTGAGACACAAACCGGCTGCGATCGCCCCCAACTCCGGAAACGCCTCGTAAATTAGGGCGATCGCCCCCAGTGGCAGCGACTGACAGTAAACTTGACACCGATCGACCTGATAAGAAGCATTGATCACCCGACCGATCGGATCTGGCATTTCCCCCAACCGTTCCAGAATTTGCACAGTTGTCTTGATCCGTTCCGGCGTCAGCTTCA
This sequence comes from Microcoleus sp. C2D2, assembly GCF_036702495.1. Classification (NCBI taxonomy): domain Bacteria; kingdom Bacillati; phylum Cyanobacteriota; class Cyanophyceae; order Oscillatoriales; family Microcoleaceae; genus Microcoleus; species Microcoleus sp. C2D2. The sequence continues at coordinate 27,267 of NZ_JAUBTO010000061.1, forward strand.
GCCACTCCACTATCAAGTCGGGTATCGCCATGTCCCGACTCGCTTCTAGATCCAGAGTATTTGCTTCTAAAATTTCATTTTGCCGACGTTTCAGCGAACCCGCCATCGCCTGCAAAGCTGCTGCGCGATCCCTACTCTTTGCCGCGGCCAGATCCAAAGAAGCTTGATAAGCCCGGCGGGCGACATTTGCCGCATCTGATGAATGGGTAAAATCCTCTATTATCATCTAGCTAACGCCTGTAAGCCAGCCATACCATCAGCGCCGGCAGCATTGCTAGCAGCACGGCGACCATTGCCCACAGAATAATATTCGGGCCCGGCGAGTGCAGCGCCAAGGGCAACCAAATCCCTAGCGGCACCAATATCATACCCAAAGCCAGTGGCAAGTAATGCGCCTTCAAACCCGGATGCGCTCTGTTCCACTGGTGGCCCGTCCACCGCCAAGCCTGCTTGTAAGGATAGTTTGTTGATAGTTGCTCGATGACGTGTCCGCTTTCCTCCAATACAAATATTTGCTGACAGCGGTTGCAGCCAAAGGCTTCTGTCAACGTTATTGGCACGAGACGACCCCGGCGCCGGCAAGGACAGGGGTACTCATCGTTTAAGTCAATCTTTGGAGCTTTTTGAGATGGCACGAGCGATCGGATAAAAAAAGCGTTTTTGCAAAAATAATCGTTAACATATCCACTTTATCAAACTTGTCAATTCTGCCCGATCGAGGCTTTCAACTGCCTGTTCCGAGCGAGCGCCCGAGTGGCAATTGTGACTTGCAAGTTTTCTACTCCACTTTACCACTAACTTAAGTATTTTCAACCATCCTTAGGAGTATACCGAAAACTTTCTTACTCTACTTTCCGGTTTTCTTGAGCTTTTTTTGCTTTTCTAAAGCGGGTGACGCGATTCGAACGCGCGACATTCACCTTGGCAAGGTGACGCTCTACCACTGAGCTACACCCGCATTTCCTGCGGTATTAACAATATTGTCTCAATTCCGAGAATCTGTCAAGTCTTTTTAGTAAGTTTTTTTCACAAACCCAGTAAAACCCCCCCAAAGCCACTCCCCACCTGAAATTGCAGCAGCCAGAGTATTAACCAAATCAGTAATTGCCGTGAAGAGTGACCGCCATCCGCCGACGGCAAAGCTACAATCAAGCTGGAATTGTGGGAGAACACTGTCATGTCAGATTTAAATCGCGGAATCATGAAGTTCAAGGGAGCTGACAGTCCTATAGCGATCGCCATTTCGGCGATCGTCATTGCCTCGGGAATCGGTTTCTTGATCTGGTGGGCGCTACAATCAGCCTACGCCTTAAGCTAACAGACTGCTCCAACCTAAAAGCTAGAAAGCATTGCTCAGAAGGCAGAATTCCAGAAAAATTCTGTCTTCTGCATTTTTTTGCCCTTAGTCTTGAGTTTATTGCGATCGACTGCTGATCGATCGCTGACGATCGAATGATTGCCATAAATCATCCCATCGGGCGAGTCGCTAGCATTATCCAAGATGACTCCCCGAGCCACTACTTTTGTAGTACACTTGTAAACAAGGCGCGCCGAGAGCGCAGTTTTAAATCCAAGTGTTTGCAAGGGTTGTATCTCAACAAAAATTTATGGCAAGCTTTCAGGACATCTTCAAATACTACAATCGCTACTGGAAAATATCAGTTTACAGCATAGGGGCATCCAGTGTTTTGGCACTAGCCGATTTGCTTGTTCCCTACGCGATCGGTCAAATATTAAACGTATTGTCGGGTCAACCTACAGATACAACAACCCAAAAACTGATAGCAGCGATCGCCTCTTTTACCCAGCACTCACCCAACAAAATATTATCGCTATCCGTCTTGCTGGGCATAATTTTTCTGGTAACAGTAGCCAAAGCACCGATCGAACCTTGGGTAGGAAATTGGTTCCACTGGGCGATACCGTTGAGGGCGAGGCGCGATCGAATGAGAGGTGCGATCGGGAAAATCCTCACCTTACCCCTAGAATTCTACGACGAAAACAACGCCGGACGGATTGCCAGCCGCATAGCCAAAGGTATCGGCAACCATACTTGGACATATCCAGAAATTGCCGGCCAATTCATCCCCGAAGTCGCCCGCTTAATCGGCATTTTTGCCGTTATCTGGTTAATTGAGTGGCGGATTGGCTTATTAATTTTGGTTTCATTCCTATTTATCCTCAGTTTCACCCTCAAAAGCCTGCAAGAGGTGACTGCGCGAGAAGAAATTCTGGATGAATACATCGAAGATACCGAAAGCCGCAACTCGGAAATTATCACCAACATCAAAACAGTCAAAGCTTTTGCGACAGAAAGCGATGAACTCAAAAGGCAAACAACCAGACTCGATCGCGAATTAAAAGTCGTGATCCACCGCATTCACAAAGGATACGTCATCATGGGGACATACCAGCAGACAATTGTCGAGTTGTGTTTGTTTTCAGTTCTCGGTTTTAGCCTAGCAGCAACCCTAGGAGGCCAAATATCCCTCGGATATTTTGTTACCGTCTACACGTTAGCAAGCATGGCATATTCCCAACTGCGTCCGATTAGCATTATCGCCGAATTATTGGCGCGGCGCTATTCTTCAATGATCCGGTTCCACGAGTTCATGCAAACGCCAGACGGCGTTGATGCGGTCAATTTAGCAGAAAATGCTCTCACGGCACAGCCACCTTATAAATTTACCGGCAAAGTTGAGATCGGCGGTTTGACATTCGGGTACGACAGTCAAAAACCCGTTTTGCAGGATGTGAATTTATTGATTCATCCCCGTCAAACTGTAGCATTAGTTGGGCGATCGGGTTCCGGGAAATCGACTTTAGTGAAACTCCTGTTTCGCTATTTTGAACCAAACTCCGGCCGCATTCTGATCGACGGAGAAGACATTCGCAGCTTAGACGTGACTCGCTACCGGCAGCGTTTAGCGATTGTCCACCAAGAAGTAGACGTTTTTAACGGTACTTTGCTGCAAAATCTGACTTACGGAAACAGAAATGCAACTTTCGAGCAAGTTGAGGATGCTTGTCGCATCGCCAAAGTAGACGATTTTGTGCGGCTGTTGCCCCAAGGTTACTATACTGTTGTCGGGGAGCGAGGAATGCGCTTGTCCGGCGGTCAGCGCCAGCGGTTGGGGATTGCGAGGGCGCTGTTGGTGGAGCCGGATGTGTTAATTTTTGATGAGGCTACTTCTAGTTTGGATTATGAAAGCGAGCGATCGATCCAGATAGCCATGCGAAATATCCTCGGTACGCGCACCACCATAATTATTGCCCACAGACTGAGTACAATTCGCGAAGCCGATGCGATCGTCGTGCTCGACGGCGGTAGAATCGTCGAAGTTGGCAGCCACGACGAACTCTTGACTCAACAAGGCATTTACCGCCGCCTGCACTCGCTGCAAGAAACCGGGGAATTAATGAATTAGGGATTTGGGCTAAGTCTAGACTTCAGGTGTTCCCGCCGGGCACCAAGCCTAGACTTAGCAATGCGCACTTTAAACAGTATTCAATTTTCTGGCCTGCCACTAACTGACTTATGGGTTCTCAACTTAATGATTAGAGTTTTAAATATAATGTTGCAAAAAAAGAAGAAGCTGCTAGGATGTATAACTGTGGGTACAAATGGGTCGGTGCCCGAGCGGTTAATGGGGGCGGACTGTAAATCCGCTGGCTACGCCTACGCTGGTTCAAATCCAGCCCGGCCCACCACAATTTAAATAAAAATAAAAAGTTAAAAATAAAAAGTTGAAAACTTTGATTTAATATTATTAATTTTTTATGCCCGTGTAACTCAGTGGTAGAGTACCTCCTTGGTAAGGAGGAAGTCACGAGTTCAAATCTCGTCACGGGCTTTTGCTAAATTATGCCATACAAAAAAATAGGATTTGCGGTTGAATTGCTTCTTCAACCCCCCATCCTATTTTTTAACCGTCGCTTGCAAATAAAGCAGCGGGTCTTCAGCAACCCAGCCCAAACCCGAATTGTACCGAACTTCAAAATGCAAATGAGCTTGGGCAATGTCCCGTTTTCCCGTCATCCCCACAGTTCCCAAAACTTTTCCAGACTGGACTTTTTGACCGACTTTTACGGCAATATCTTTCAAATGAGCGTAGCGCGTTTGCTTCCCCGCTTGATGGTTTACCACCACTAAATTCCCGTAATCTCCCTGCGGTCCGGCAAAGGCGACAGTTCCTTCGCCCGTTGCTAAAACCTGCGTACCCTCCGACGCCAAAAAATCTACGCCGCTGTGGAAAAAAAATTCGCGCCGTATCGGATGCAATTGCCGCCCGTAACGCAAAGCTTCAACCGCAGCAGCGGGTAGCGGAAATCCTTGCACCGATGGCGTTGCATCGGGATTTGCAGAAGACCCTCGCGACCTATTCACCGCAGGCACAAATACGGTTTGCCCCAGAGGCCTGCACCCATTCGCCTCAAATAGCAAATCTGCGGGCACTTTGTAAGCTTCTGCCAGTTTTTGCCAATTCCAGCCCGCAGGTACTTCTACCTCGATGCCACTGTACGGAGGAATGACGATCGCACTTCCTGCAGATACTCGACCTCCCCGCAACATCGGATTTATCCCGATCAGCGCCGCAGGCATCACATTGTACTGCCGCGCGATGCTTTCTATTGTTTCGCCCTGGGCCACAGTGTGGCGGCGCAACCGAGACATAGCCGGACTCGGGCAATCGCGGGCGGGGTCGGGGTTTTCTACAGGTGTACCTGAGGGAAGATTTGCAGGTGCGGCCTCGGTATAATCCGCCGTTTTCCCAACGGGTGCGATCGACCAAAGTAGTGCAGAAATCAGCAGAAATAAGCGTTTCAAAGTCATTAGGTAGAGAAAAAAGTATTTATTTCGGACAATTGACAATTTTTGAGTTGAGTGAAACGGCATATTTGCAAGCTAAGGCCGCCTCCCAGACTGTAAATCCCAGGCTAAGCCAAGTTAGGATGAGAATTATTAGTTTTGGTCGCTCTTGGGAAATCAGGCAAAAATTGCCTGTGATGCCGATCGGCGCCTGCCTGTTAACAGCTATGTTCTTGAGGAAGCGGTACGCCCCGCCCCGCTTCCTTCGCGTCGCCAAGACAAAAATGCTTGATTCGGAACGTGTCTGCGGGGATGAGGTATTTAGCGGGAGTTATTAAATGAGTTTATCTTTTAAGCAAACGACCCTTTATGTGACTTTGCTGTCGATCGGGGGAGGCGTGGGATGGTTGGGGAATCGCTATCTGCAAGGCTCCAACAATCTGGAAACCGGATTGGTTTTGCCAGTAGTGCGCCAGCAAATCCCTGGCTATGCGTCTCCTCCAGTTCTGGAAAATCGGGCGGTCGATCGCAGCAATCCCAATTTTATTGCTGAAGCAGCCGAAAAAGTCGGCCCTGCTGTAGTGCGGATCGACGCATCGAGCAAGGTGGCGAATCAAGTCCCCGAAGCATTCAAAAATCCTTTGTTTCGTCGGTTTTTTGGGGAGAATTTGCCGCAGCCGGAAGAACGAGTCAAGAGAGGTACGGGTTCGGGGTTTATTCTGACTCCTGACGGCCGCATCGTTACTAATGCTCACGTTGTCTCCGGGACTGATACTGTCAAGGTGACGCTCAAAGACGGCCGCGAGTTTGATGGTAAGGTGCAGGGAGTCGATCCGCTAACGGATGTCGCTGTGGTTAAGATTAATGCTAAGGAGCTGCCGCAGGTGGCTTTGGGCAGATCGGACAATATTGTACCGGGACAGTGGGCGATCGCGATCGGCAATCCTTTAGGTCTCGACAATACCGTGACTGTGGGCATTATCAGCGCTACGGGTCGATCGAGTTCCCAAGTCGGCATCCCCGACAAGCGAGTCCGCTTCATCCAAACCGACGCCGCCATCAACCCCGGCAATTCTGGCGGGCCGCTACTCAACGACCAAGGCGAAGTAATTGGAATCAATACCGCTATCCGCGCGGACGCTCAGGGCTTGGGATTTGCAATTCCGATCGAAACCGCCAAACGAGTTTCCGATCAGTTATTCGCCAAAGGTAAAGCCGAACATCCCTATCTCGGCATTCAAATGGTCAGCTTGACTGCCGCCACCAAGGCAGAACTCAACAAACAGCTCGATAATAATAAAATTACCCTCGATCGAGGCGTAGCCGTGACGCGAGTCGTGGAAAATTCCCCCGCTCAAAAAGCGGACTTGCGCGCCGGAGATGTCATTCAAAAAGTTGACGGAATTGCGGTGAACACTCCCGGGGACGTGCAAGAACGGGTGGAAAGCACTGTTGTGGGCAAAGAACTAGAAGTGGAAATTAACCGTCTGGGTCAAGTTCAGATAATTAAAGTACGTCCGGGTGCTTTTCCCCTATCGGGTAGCCCCGCCGGTGGGTAATACCATTTTCGATTTTCGATTTTCGATTTTGGATTAAAGAATTGGGGATTAGTTACTGCATAAGGATTTGGAGCTTACCTACCGTTGCATTTTTTTTGAAACTGGTATTAGTGGCAAACGGTGGAGGATGAAAGATGAATCTGATGGTTTATAGTCCTGGACGTAGCAACCGGGTTTTTTCACCAAAACCCTCGGTTTAGCGCGAGGGATAGCCGATTAAAAACCCGGCTTCTTAATTCCCTGTGCGTCCAGGACTGTTTATTTTCTTGAACAACTTTCATCTTTCTGGCTTCCCCAACCCGTCGATCTTTTTACTTGTCTTTGGGAGAGTTTGGTTGAATCGAGCTGGTGCTTGCTAAATTTTCTTCTAAGTGCATCCTCTGCTCCATTTGTCTGAGAAAATAGCCTGTCATCATCGCTGAAGCTAGCAAACCTGCTAAGTTTTCGCGGTCAGTGGTAATTTCGACGTTAAAATGTTCTGAAGGCAAAACGCCCACAAGTCCTTGAACGTTATGAGAGATAATTTCTCTGATTTCTGGGCTGGCGGACTTGGCGATGCGGGCTAGAACCTCCGGGGATTGGTGTTGGAGGTACTTCAGCAGTGGATTGACTGCGGTTTGTTGGGCATTGGAATTGTCAAAGTCAGGGTGAAAAACCATTTGGCGATTCTTAATTTCTGGCTTGTTACATTGTACTTTAAACTACTCGTCTTTGCTTGGGTACAAATTTGCCTGGAAGTCAATTTGCAATTGTTTTGGCAGTTGGTCTACTTGAAAGTACCGATGAAATTTATCGGTAACTTGTAACCAATACGATCGCCCCTCACTCGGTCGCCGTTTGCGGACGAAACCCATTTCTACAAGTTCCTGCACTTGTTGGTAAGCTCCTGAACCTCGCAAGTTAACTAAGTCTGGCTGAGCGATGCCGCCTTTGAGGGCGATCGCCGCCAGCGTTCGCAAAGCTCCAACACCTAATTCTGGAGGTATTAAAGTTTGCATTAAACTGGCAAACTCTTCTCTGAGTTGCAGGCTGTATCCCGTGGGGGTTTCTACGACTTCTAATGCACTGTCGCGGCGGGATGAGTCAGACATGAGTTCGATGATGGCGTCTTCCACTTCGGCTCGATCGCACTTGGCAATCTCGGCAATCTCTGCTATAGAGACCGGCTGACCTTTTAGGTAAAGTATGGCTTCTATTGTTGTGGCTAAGCGAGTCATTTGGAAATTAGTAATTAGGAATTGGGACGTTAAAGTTCGGAAACGAGCACGCGATCGGGATTTAACGGATGGATGTTGAGGGAATAAGTCAAGCGCGAACAAAGAAGAAGGAATCAGCAAAAAACCACTATCCGTCTATCTGTCACTTCGGGATCGTGAATCAAGGGAATTTGTAAAAAAACCTTCTCATTACACAATAGATTGATAGTGTGGGTTGTTTATAAAAAAAGCAAAACTCTTTCTGTTTTCAGTGTTTGATTATACTCCTGGGATTTTTGATAAAAAAATTGCAGTTTTAATCGCCTCTTGGGAAATCTAAAATCTAAAATCTAAAATCTAAAATCGCCGGATTGCTCAATCTAACTGTCGGCCAGTCAGTTCTACAAAAATATCCTCTAAATTAGAAGGACGAACCATCATCCCAGTCTTATCATCTTTGGCATCGAGATATAAATTAGCTTCTTCCAGAGTAGGGAAAAACTTGTATTCCCAGCGATCGCCTATTTGTTTCATCACTAACCCTTGACCGTATTGCTGCCGCAGTTGGGCCAAGGTTCCCAGTTGAATTAACTTGCCGCCGTCCATAATGCCGATGCGATCGCACAAATACTCCACCTCATCCATATAATGCGTTGTTAACAGCATTGTCATTCCCTGCTTGTTCAAATCTAAAATTATTTCCCACAATCGGCGCCGCGTTTGCGGGTCTAACCCTACAGTCGGTTCGTCCAAAAATAAGATTTGTGGCTCATGCAAAAGTGCTCGGGCAATTTGCAACCTCCGCTTCATTCCTCCCGACAAAGTTTTTACTAAGTCGTCTCGCCTTTCTGCTAATTCTACATATCCCAACCACTGTTTAATTAACTGTTGCCGTTTCGGGTTTGGGATGTGGTGCATCCGCCCGTGAAACTCCATATTTTCCCATACTGAAAGCTCAGTATCAACGCTGATTTGTTGGAGCACGACGCCTATGCACTGTTTCACTTGCAAGCTTTGCCGCATCACGTCATATCCAGCTACCTGGATTTGACCGCTGCTGGGCTTAGTCAGGGTAGTCAGCATCCGAATTGTGGTCGATTTGCCGGCACCGTTGGGGCCTAGGAGACCGAACATTTCTCCGGCTTCAATCGTGAACGAAAGGTCATTGACAACGGGGATTTTGTTGTAAATCTTGCAGGCGTTTTGCAGGGAAACAGAGACAGACATAGGTATTTCGGTATAATTTACTGGAAACAAAGCTCTTTCTTCTCAGTCATATCATGTCCGGTAAATTAACCACAATACTTTTTGGGGCGAGTTTCACCAACAATCTGTAATTCACATCCACAATATTTATAAAGCCGTCCCAACCGGGCGACAAAATTTTATAACGGGCAATTCAACAGACATGATATCATTCCTGGACGCAGAAGGCGGGTTCGATCTACTAAAATCTCTGGTGATATTCATCGGTACTGATACCAGAAAAACCCTATTTATCTGCTATTTGTACACGAGTTTTTTTAGTGTAACTACTCTGAGTGTCATCTGCCGGTAGAAAGCTGATTTTTTTACAGCTTGCAGCACCCAGTTATTGCGGTTGAGTTAAATCAGGTTTCAATTCCATCATCCGGCTGTCGAATTTGCGCGCTGCTTCGCTAATCGCGATCGTCGGTTTAGCGCCGTCGAGATATATAGCTGTCATAAAAACCCCTATTTTTCCCCGTCGAAACAGCGTCATATCGACATTCATTGGTATATTTTCTATTTTTCCTTGACTTCTCCACCCAGCCGATACCTCGCCAATCTTGTCTTGCAAACTTAAAGCGGCGGGATCGGTGAACGGCGATTCCTTGTTACTGTTTAAACCTTGAGAGAATGCTTTTGCAGCCATCCCTTCACGGATTGCTCGATCGAACGTACCTTGTTGGATGGGATCTGACAGTTGCACGGTAAATCCTATCAAAAATTGAAGTTCAAACAGCTTGGGATCGATTTTTTGGTACGCAAACAGGCTGGCTGGCTTAAAGTCAGGGCCCTGGCTGAGTTGATTTCTGAAATTTGCCACATCGTCAGATGACATCTCTGTAAAACCTGGGGGCAAGTCTTGTAAAGTCAGGACTAGGCTGGACAAGTCCGCTGCGGGATCTGGAATATCGGCAGACAGAATATTGCTGCTATCGATCGCCTTAGTTGCGATCGACACTTCGCAAAATCCACCGCCCCATCCAGCACTAATTAGCAAACAAACCAATAACACAACTTTTTTTTCCTTATTTTACCCTGTTGCTATTACTCCTTACCCATGTCTACCTCACTCTAGCCCAGAGCCCTGCCTTTTAGTCTGCTGTTTCTAATTCCTCTAATTCTTGCGTAGACTGCCATCCAGCTTGCCAGAGCGATCGGTCTTTGAGCTGTGCGGCGTTCAGCCAGAAACGGACATTGGAATCGCAAGCCGCCACCATTTCTGCAAATACCCATTTACCTTCGTTTTTTCGGTTGACTACTTGAAAGTGCCGCCACCCCCAAGTTTTTTGGTGTGAAGTCCATCGGGAACCCACTAAATAAGGAAATTTTTGTTTTTTCGGCACAGTATTTTTCTTTACAAATATATTAGAAAGCAAGTTAATGTAATAACTCCTTCTGTTTGATGATATTAATTCCCTATCAAAACTCGTCAAATCCTCTGGCCCTCTCCCCTTCTCCCCTTCCCCTCTCAAACATAACAGACAATATAGAGGCACTGCAGCTTACATGAGAGTTCACCTAAACTCTATCTGCAAGTAGATGCGTTTATTGTAAGTTGCAGCACATTCGCTTCCTGGTTCAAAAGTAAGGGCAGTTCAATGACTGCCCCTGTAATTAGTTATACCTATTGAATAGGGATGATTTTTCACTCGATCCACAAATAGGAAATTTATGCAGCACGAGTTAAATCGTGAATCTCAAATCTAAAAGCAAATAACCCTGGTTATAGTTGTGCACAATAATCCGTTCAGTGAAACTTACTCAAATCTACTTTTCGAGCAGGTTTGACGTTCACTTCCTGCTTGTGCCAAGGCGGTCGGCCGCTTCTTGTCCGCAGGCGTCTTTTCGAGCTCAACTCTCCCTACAAACATTTTTTCAATCTTAATCGTGTTTCATTGATCCTGTACAGCTCAATAAAAAAGCACTTTTAGGCAAGATTGACTAATTTTTTTGATTCTGTCGCTACCCCTTGATTACTTCCTTGTTAAGGCTTTTGGCCCGATAAATCCAGAGGAAGTTGGGGAAGCCGGAGCCGAACCGCATTTGTTTGCAGCCAGAGAGTTATGGCGTGCTTCCGCTGCGGAGTCACGTACTCTCCCGGTCTGATCACGCCAGCACAGACGCCGATGTTTTTAATAAGGGTTTCTCGCTCCGATGAACTTGCACCCTGTAGCAACCTGACTTGGGCTTTGATAAAATCCACGTTCATAGCTGAAAGTAAAAGTAAGTAAAGAACTCAGTTAAATAGCGATGCTTTGGTTCCGATTGTAACTCTAAAACCACTTGGTAGGAATCAAATTGATTCAACCTGCCCTGGATGGGGATCGAGGCGTCTAGAGCTAGCCAACTTTATTTACTTTATCTGTTTTTGCTAACAAAAGTGTCACTATGCTACCAGTTTTGGCAGAATTCTTCATAGTTAAGAACTGTTACAAATTTGGCTCGCTTCCGACAATACTGCAGAGTTTAGTGGTAACGCTACTTTCCTAAACTCAAAAAGTTCAGCATTGTCTCCAGATCCTTGCCTTCCTAGGTTTTACCCTCCCCCATTGGGAAGCGATCGCGCGCGGAAAATTCCTCTTCGATCGCCCCTCTTAACATTCAGACACAACCACCTCACCCTATTGATTTAGATGTGCCGTATGTCTCGCTGTGGACTATAACTTCAGGCATACGTGTTGTTACCAGGGCTACCATAAGCGAGCAAGTTTTTATTCTTGTTTCTCAATGATATATTTTTTTTCTTTTCTTGCAAAGCCCTTATTTGTGTTAATTAAGGCAGCTTTGTAATGTCCGCGCCAACGAAGACTCGCAGCTTGCGAATCCAGATTTTTTGCGCTGTGTGGCGGTGCATCTGTTTTCTGAATTCATTGGGGGCGATCGGTCCTCGGCTAGCATTGCCAGTAACCGCTCATTTTGTATAATTAATAACAGATCGGTCAATGTTAAGAATTTTAAAACAGCACAAGTTTAAACAGTCTTCGATCCGTCGATCGCTCCTAATAGCCCAAAAAGAAGGGTAAAACAAATCAACTCTGCATACCAGCGCTGTCAAGTCGATTTTGCCTTCGCACTCGGCCTTTGATAGCAATTACAGCAGTCCCTGCTGTTATGAGGTACAGTATCAGCAATTAGCTTTCCAATTTCTTAAATGTTGAAAATTCATGTTTATTGAGGGAAACGGCAATGATTCTATCAATCATGGATGTGGTAGTTGGAGCGAACCCGAGCAAAAAAGATTTGAGTGGTGACAACCATTGTTCAATTGGATTAAAATAGGTGAGAGTATGGGGATAAATAAATACCGCTGGCACCTACTGCATCAATCATTGGCACAATTGATGCTAGTTTATGGGCGGTCAATTATCCATCACTACTACCGCAACTGCCCATTATTTAGGACATCAAAAATTCACAATAAATACGACAAATGCAGCTCCATTTATTGAATTGTTTATTTTCATTAATGCCAAGGGTTTGTTAATAGTAATTGCGCCAATGGCTGTGAATGAGTTGGCCTCGATAAAATGGTTTGAGTTGGGAGACTTTTGTCCCCGGCTGTGAACGGGCATGAGTTCTGGTCGCACCCACTATAATCCGGGTTTCATCCAAAAATAGGCTTGTTTTATAGCTCGATATCTTTGATTTTTTCCTAATACTATAGTAGACCTCTTGCAAAAGTCCTTTTCATAAATTTATTGGGCGGGCTCTTCGGCCCATCCCACAAGAAAAATAACTCTTGTGGGATGGGCATCTTGCCCGTCCTAGTTATTTTTGCAAGAGGTCTAGTGTGAATTTTTGGACTCTTTCTGTCGCGGCTTGGCTACTGTACCATATTTTTTTTACGATGTACTCCTAATTTCTGTACGCAGCGACACATGGCCGTCCGACTCACCGAATTTCCGGTCTTAATAGCAAATAATTGACACCACTCCACCCTGGTGGCTTCTTGATAATGCCACCAGTGTTTTGACTTCTACTTCTGTATTTGTCAGATGACTGAATTGCGGTTTTCCTCTCTGTTTGGGCTGTAAATTTACCTCGGTTTTTTGTTGCTCGTGCCTGTTTTTGGACGAGACTTTTACGCTCGAGCAAACTGGGTCGCTACTTTTCTCCTTGACATCTTTTAGGCCAAATGTGCTGTCACTATTTTTTCTCCTATATCCAGCGAATATGCTTTCATTAGCTTTAACTACAAAATGATATTTTATTGTTACTTATTGTGCGGATTAACATCGAATACCGCTGTAATCTAGCTGTCAGATTACTTATTTTTTCTGCAATTTGAGCGTATTTTTTTGTTTTTAATTATAAATACTTGAACAATACCTTTTGAATATAGTTAAGCACAAGGCCTGTTTGTGTAGCAACTCAAACTATCGTAAATTCAACAATTTTTTCAATTTTTTTCATTCAAATAGCAATTTCCTAGGTTGGGATATTTAAGGCTCCAGTGGCTCTGAGCCACGGCTTGTGTTGGCAAGTTAACCCTTGAGGGTTTGTAAAGCAGGCTCCTTTGACGCGACAACCAGAGAAATCCGAACCCATTAGCTGAATATCTTTAAAGTTGGCGTGTCTGAACTCAGTCTCAACCAGATTGGTATCTCGTAAGACTGCTCCCTCTCGATCGGCTGGAAATAGAGAGGCTGGTTTTAGAGTAGCACAGCTTAAGTCAGCGCCAACACAGTTGGCTAACTAAGTGGGCAATTCGGCTTAAAATTGCTTCTGTCAAATCAGCATATCTAAAACAGACATCTGGAAAAATCCCCAAACCTTTGACGTGAAACGTTTGTGGCTGTTTGACCGCAGGTGTCACACAGCCACAAACGGAACAGGCGAGTAGGGGAGAGAAGATGAATTAATAAAAATAAACCTATTTAATCAACCATTTTAATTCATTTTTTTATTTAGTTGCACTTTAAGTGGGCAGAACAATCGTACCTGTTCGCCACCTGACACATCCACATACTGTTAAAATTATTTCTTCATAACTTTCAGAGTTTTCCCGAAATCTTTCCGCAGCTACTAGGAAAAATTTTCCGAAGCTTGACGAGTTTAGTTTTATTTTTTTTAAAACAGAAAATTTTTAAAAAGTCTCCATTTTTCATCTTGATAGTATGGTATATTAAGCTGTTGTACATTTAAATAGGGTATAATTAAAATTTATTTGAGTCTACTTGTAGAAAAATGCCAGCCAAAAATCATCTCAATTCCCAACAGATAGAGCAACTGCAAAAAGCATTAAAAGAGGAAAAAAACGGAGATATTAGAGAAAGAATTCTGATCTTATTATTGCTCAATGATGGAAAAACTCAAGCTAAAATCGCTGATTTTTTGGGTGGTTCAGTAAATAAGGTGTCTCATTGGTGTCTGAAGGGAGATCCCGATAATCTAGAAACTCTAACCGATGCAAGGATGAGTGGAAACCATAGAAAAGCCACAGATAAATATATAGAAATATTATTAGAAACTATAGACAAAGAGCCTCAAGAGTTAGGATACGAATTTGGAAGATGGACAGCACAAAGATTAGCAATATATTTAGAGCATAGTACAGGAATAAAATTAAGTGGAGCGCAAGTTCGGAGGATATTAAAGCAAAAAAAGTACGTTTACCTTTGGGCAAAATATAGCTTAAAATCTAAAATAAATCCCGACAAAAGAACAGCATTTAAAGAAAAAATATCGGAATATTTAAAAATAAAAAAATCAACTCCTGAACGATTGCAGGTATGGTTTTGGGACGAGAGTGGATTCAGTTTAAGAGTCACTAGAAGAAAGAACTGGTGTAAAAAAGGAAGCCGAAAAAATATCAGGGGAGACCGAAGAAAAGGAAGAATTAATGTAATGGGAGGTCTGAGGTATTCAGATAAAAAAAGGTTGGTAGAATTTCTCAATAAAGGCAATTCATATAATTTTTATAGAGTGCTAAAAATCTTTTACCAAGAGCTAATTAATGAATGGGTATCAGCAGGTAATCAAGCATCAGAATTTGCTGAAAAGGGAGCAAAAATAGTAATCATCCTTGACAATGCTAGTTTTCACAAAAAAGAAGAGTACCTCGAAAAGATTGAGACAGAATTGCCTAACATTCATTTAGAATTCCTCCCGGAATAGAGCCTCGGACTATAATTTGATTGAATTAGTCTGGCATTCGACAAAAGAATATATCGCAAATCGACTTTTTACATCAATTGAAGAGCTAGAGTATTTACTACATCGCCTATTAAATGAAGGAGAGTTAATTATTAAATGGGGTAGAAAAATCAAAAATAAGGGGAATGCTTGTATCACAGTTTAAATGTGCAACAGCTTAATATAATACAAGATAGGTTTGGCTTCACATAAAAAAATGTTAAAGTTCGTCATACTCCCCTTTAACGAAGCAAGAGAATTGAAATTTGTATCAAGTGTAAGAGTCAAGGCAGCTTGATACATTGGGAAGGACTGGCCACACAAATACCCTGTGCCCCAGGAGAATTTAAGCTTGAGGAGTGTTCAGAAAGAGACAGTATGCTCCGTTCGACGGGAAGGAACTAACGGCTCGATCGCCCTTTTGAGTCATCTCGCCTAAAGGCAGGTGAGTGTCAAATCAAACTAATCACCACTCTCACCTATGACTAAAATGGTTGAAACGCTGTAAGGGGCATACAGTTGCTGTACCCGATCGATAAGCAGCGATAGCCAAGCGCTGCTGCTCTTGAGCTCGCACGTTCTAACCGCTTTTAAAAATCTAGATTTACCTAGATTTTTAAAAGCGGTTTTATGATGACTTCTGCCAAATGCCTGTTGATTACCAAGGGTAGTAATGCTATAGGTGCAATAATATGGGCGATCGCCCAACAGTTCTCCTTGGCAACTCTGTATGATGCTGCAATTCTTGCAGTTGCGCAGCTAGAAGCTGCCCAATTCTGGACAACAGACCAATCTTTACTCAATACAAGACGCTGCATAAGTGTTCTTACTTATCGCTTCGCTTCGCTTGTGGGTTGAGTTTTGCTACGCTTCTATCTATCCACCGTGCTTACTTGCGATTTGCTCTGACTAAATGCTCTGAAACTCTTATAATCAATCTTAATCTCTGGAGCAATTTTGAATGTCACTTCAAAGTTTTCAGCGTATAGCACGCCAGCTTGATTATCAACGGCCCACAAATAGTCGGCGTTCCTACTAGCTCTTGGTTGGATAGTTCCTATCTCTATCCATCTGTGCTCCACACGCCTTGCTGTGCAGGGTAAACGCATCTAAATTAATTTGACAAAAACGTTAATTTGTGCATTTATAAATAACTCAAAAAACCTTCTTAA
>NZ_JAUBTO010000062.1:0-43361 GCF_036702495.1 Microcoleus sp. C2D2
GATGGGCGTCCCGCCCGTCCAAAAAGGACGGGAGGGACGCCCATCCCACAAACTTGTGGAAGTTATTTAATTCTCATTCCTAAATAATAAAGCATTTTTGATTTTACCATTAGCTTGAACCTCAGAGATACAAGCTAAACTAACTGGGCCATTTAAACAACAACTCCCGACCACCAATGTATAAAGTGAAATTCTCGGTTTTATTACTTTAACCAAATTAAGACGACTCAAATCATGGCAGTCAACCTTGCCATCATATTTGCCAGGAGTTCCCAGTTTCTTTTATTCACCTGTATAAAGATAACGTAGGTTAGCATCAACTCTTAATTTTCCCATTAAATCTCAATTTAAATCCCGCACATTCTACCAAAACTTATAACGGTAATAATAGCCATCAGCCACCAAATAACGCACAGAATCTGGAAAGAAAAAACGAGTATTTTTTTAAGGTTGAGCCTAGCCGTCAACTGTTGTTATATCAGGGTTTGAGATTTCAGACACCTGTTTTTTGCTCGGTTTTTTTACTCGGTATCTTTTGGCAACTATTTGGGGGTTTGTCGATATTTCTGTTTGAGGACGTGAAGGAGTTTTTGGGAAACTTAAACTAGAGGATAAACGAGTCTCCACTTCGACAAGATAAATCACGGAAATTTCCAACCCCTGTTGAGGTTTGGCAGCTATGCTATTATAAAAATAAGCTTTTCCTTCAGTTGTTTTGCCGCTTCAAAAGAAAAAAACAACAATCAATGACCGCAATAACTGTTCGGTCCGGATTCAACGCAAGTTCCGTGAAAATACTGATGAAATTGTGGAAAGTTAAAGCATGAGCGAAAGTGACGACGATAGGTTTTTTCACTCAAACAACTATAACGACTGAGATTCGTAAAGTTAACCTGGCCATAGATGAGCAAAATAGTTGAAAATAAAACTACTAAAAACTTTTTTGGGGGTTGACTAATCCCTGGCATCTATTGTAAGATTGATTCAATAAGATTCATGAGGCAATCTGTTAAGCTTGTGTGTGTGTTTTTAGCTTAACCTAAAAGAGTGCCTTTTTTTCTGTATTTTTTTAGCTCTGATTTCACTCACTTTTTTCGCTTCTGTGCTTTGTGGTGTTAGCGAAGCTGCCGAAGGCATCGCATCCCTATCTAAAAACTGTCCGGAGTATGGATATTCTGAAAATAATGGTAAAACAAGCTGTAGATTTGTAGTTTGTTCCTCGAAGTTGCTGCTGCCCAATTTGGGCAACAATTACCAGTATAACGGAATTGCTCTTCGCTCCCAGATTAAGCTAGTCATCAAGAGATTAATACACCCCCATTGACCTAGGAGCGATTGCGATCGATCGGCTTTGACCAACACGGCAATAAGTGGTCAACCAATAAGTAATTAATGGGAACCAAATTAATTCCCTCGCTCTGGTGAGGTAAATCTAAAAATCTTTGTAATTTACGTCGCCGACTTTCGGCTGTAATTAGACAGGGAAAAGAGGAGGGAAAGCCGTTCTAATCTCACTTGTTTTTCTGATTGCATCAAGGATACTTGGTTGTCATCACCAAAAACTGAGATGGCGTCAGGTATTTTTGTCCTTGAGTCTGGTAGAATCTTAGTATTATTATTTTTTTGGATAGGCAAGCGTGTAACAATTCTGCTGACTGTCTTTTTTTACCACAAGTTGGCTCAATCCTTACTAAATATGGGTTTGGGGCCGGTTGTCACCCCCCAGGGTGATGCAAGGGTTTTGAGGCATTATATCGCTATTTTTTTTGGTACTCCGCCACCTTTTTTCGGTCAGAAAACCCAATTAGCGTCTCCTTTTTCGCTTTATTCAGCAAGCCGTATATAAAATCCTGACCTTTAACAAAATTCGAGATAATACAGCAGATTCTAGCCGATTTCCCAGACAAAAGTATCCTCGCCCAAACCTCGGACAAATTTCGACAATTTTTACCTAAAACTTGAGCTAAAACAATAAACTCTACAAGCGTTTAACAAGTATCCACCGCAACTCTAACGGCGGTGTTTGTTGCACGGGAAATAAATCGCGCCCGCTGGCCCAACTGAGAAACCAAGGTGTCGGCGGCCACGCAGAGTCAGGCAAATGTTTTTGTTCGTATTCAATCACAGATTCATCAGAAATAATTTCTAAGGGCAAACCCTCTATTGCTGCTTGCAATTCTTGTCTGGTAATCAGATAAGACCAAGACAATTCAGACATTTGTTTTGCCATCTCGTCGGGTTCGTACCCATCTACAGCTAAGAAAGCACTGAATAAGATAAACCCGCCGCTTAAAACGGCATCGGACATTTTGCCGAGGAACAGGCGGACTTGTTCGGGGTAGCGGAAATGAGAGAGCACTTCAGTAGCAATGGCTAATTTGTACCGATAAGTTTTCATCCTCAATAAGGGATCTAAAACGTCGCCTTGGGTGACATTTATCCGCAAGTTTTCGGCGGTGGCTGCGGATGATAGTTTCTCGGCAAATATCGGTGTTAGTTCGATCGCATCCACGGCATGACCTAACCTTGCTAAGGGCAAACTATTGCGCCCTGGGCCCGCACCGACATCTAAAATAGGTGCTTTTGGGGGTTCGCCTAATTCGGCGGCAATTGCGATGACTTTGGCATCGGGATGGCTGCCGAATAAAGGTTCGGGGCGAATATCCGGCCAGCTATGATATTTCTGGGCGATCGATTCGACTTGAATCTTGGTATTCAGAGTAATGCCACCGACTAAACCGGTTTGGGAATTGGCGGGAAGGTATGAGACTATTAGATTAGCGTGGGGAGAATTTTTGAATCCTTCTGCTAAGGCGTTGGCAATTAAGGTTCGCAAGTTTTCGGTTTGGGCAGGGTCGAGGTTTTGCCCGAGAAGTTTTAAGAAGTCTGAGAGGAATTGAAGATAATCGTCTAGCATTGATGGCAAGCAAGGCAGATAGAATTCTCCCTTGATGCCGATGCTCTTTTTGAGCCTTTCTTTGAGAATTAATTTCAGGCGATTGGAGTCTGTCAGCGGCGGGCCTGTTTCGGGTGAGTCGCTGACGGGCAATTTGGGGACAGATGCGGCACTCGTAAGGTTTTTAGTCACAATATTTTTGATTAGATTCGGCAATAAGGGCGATCGCACCCAGCATAATCTTGTGCTCTTGTACTTGAATTCGAGCGTGCAGCGTTTCTGCGGTATCCTCAGGCAATACCGGCACTGCAGCCTGCATTAAAATCGGCCCGCTGTCTACTTCTAAACGGGCGATATGCACCGTACATCCGGTGATTTTAACCTTGGCGGCCAGCGCTTGCTCGACGGCGCGAATTCCTGGGAAACTCGGCAGTAAGCTGGGGTGAATGTTAATAACGCGATCGGGAAAAGCATCAAGCAAAACTTTGGTAACAATTCGCATCCAACCCGCCATCACTACCCATTCTACATCATATTCTTGAAATTTTTTGACAATTTTTGTATCTAATTCTTCGCGGCTTTTGCAGTCGCGGTGATTGAGCAGAATCGAGGGAATGCCGTATTTTTCGGCTCGGGATGCCGCTTTGGCTTCGGGGTTGTTGTAAATTAATAATGGGATTTGAGCGTCGAGTTGTTGGTTTTGGATGGCTCGGGCAATCACCTCGAAGTTGCTGCCGCTTCCTGATGCTAAAATCCCTAATTTTAACGGAGGATGACCCGGAGCGCTCCTCTTCGAGGGCAACGCTTCCGAACTTTTGCCAATCTCAGGAGAAATCAGGCTGGCATTGGAATTAACAGATACTGGATTAGCGGTCATTCGATTTTAGATTTTAGATTTTAGATTTTGGATTGACCCCACGGATAAATTCGGGGGCTTGAGGATTTTAGATTTGAGATTTTGGATTGATTCCACGGATAAATCACGTGGCTTGTACCATCAAGAAATTCTTGGTCATAAATATAATAAAATCTATTCACTCGTATTATACAATAAAAGTAAAGGGTAAGGCGTGCTGCCGCGCACTCTAAATGGAGATATTGCGTAACTCCTAAGTATATATTTTTTTTTTCTGACTTACTGATTCACTCTTATTCTACAATATTATCAAAAAACTCTTCCCTGAGAATAGAATAAATTTTTAGATCCCAATATCTGCCTTTCACAAATAGATGCTGTCGCAATATCCCTTCCAATTGCATCCCCACTTTTTCCATCACCCGAGCCGAAGCAATATTGTTAACCTCACAGCGAGCCATAATTCGATTCAGCAACATCTCCCGAAAGCCGAATTCAATAACTGCATTGACCGCCTCGCTCATGTATCCTTCGCCCCAATATCTTCGAGAAAGTGCGTAGCCAATTTCCGCGCGGCTGTGCGTCATGCTCCATTCCACAAATCCGCAAGTGCCGATAAATTTTTTCTCGGCTTTGTGGACGATTCCCCAATCTACAAGCTCTCGTCTTTTGTACATTTTTGTAAGTGACTGGAGAAAGTATTTAGTGTCTTCTATCGAGGTGTGAGTTGACCACATTGTGTATTCTGATACTTCGGGGTTTGAGGCATACTCAAACATATCGCTGGCATCGTTTAAAGTAATTTTTCGGAGCAGCAGCCTTTCAGTTTCTATAGTGGGTAAATGGGCTAATATATCGAGAAGATTCATTTTGACATTGACCTATATTGTGATACCATTTAAAACTAAAAGCTAAAATTTACAAGCCAATGGTTCGGATAAAATTTGGGCGTTTTAACTGGTTAGATAATGATTCGATCGCAGCTTGGACTTTTCTGGCCCCAGCTTTGCTGTTTCTGGGTACTTTTTTGATTTTGCCGATCGCCTATTTATTTTACCTCAGCTTTACCAGCGGCAGCTTTACCCAGTCGGGAGTGCGTTGGATTGGCTTGAACAACTACTGGCGTCTAGTCACAAACCCGGATTTCTGGCAAATTATCCAAAACACGATCTATTTTACTACTGCTACAGTCATTCCCAGTTTAGTGATTCCTTTGGGCTTAGCAGTTTTGCTAAATCGCTCGTTTGCTTGGCGAGGAGCTCTCCGCACGGCTTATTTTATTCCTTCGATTACCTCTTTAGTTGCAGTTGGCTTGGGTTGGCGGTGGTTGTTTCAAACCGAAGGCCCGGTGAATAATGCGCTAATGGATCTCGGTTTAAATCCAATTCCTTGGCTGAGTAGCACAGTTTGGGCAATGCCAGTGATAATTCTGCTCAGTGTTTGGAAACAATTAGGGTTTAATATGGTAGTATTTTTAGCAGGATTGCAAGCAATTCCGGTAAATCGTTACGAAGCGGCCCAATTGGATGGAGCTAATGCTTGGCAGCAATTTTTGTACATCACTTTACCCGGTTTGCGACCGACTTTAGTATTTGCTACTGTCACTACTGCTATTTTTACCCTGCGGAGTTTCGAGCAAGTTTACGTCATCACTGGCGGCGGCCCTTTAAACTCTACTAATTTGCTAGTTTATTATATTTACGAGCAAGCTTTTTCGCAATTTGATTTTGGCTATGCAGCCGCAGCCGCAACTTTCCTGATGGCTTTAGCTTTGATATTAGTCTATTTACAACTAAAAGTTTGGGGCGAAGATGCTTGATATCACGTCCGGTAGCATCCTTCGTGTATGGTTCCTGTATGGGCGGGGCGGGTTTACGAGATTGTTTGTTTGAGGCAATTATGGTGGGTAAAACCCGCCCCTACGCGCACATTATACAATTAACCATGCCCATTGCCCAATTACCAATTCCCAATTTTATATTCCATATAGCTTTAGCTTTGATATTAGTCTATTTACAACTAAAAGTATGGGCGGGGCCGGTTTGCGGGATTGTTTGTTTGAGGCAATTATGGTGGGTAAAACCCGCCCCTACGCGCACATTATACAATTAACCATGCCCAGGGCCCAATTACCAATTCCCAATTTTATATTCCATGTGTTCTGCTGTTTGTTCAGCTTGTGCTGTTCCCAAAAGCTTGCCGACAACGTGCAAAGACATATCAATTCCCGCAGCAATTCCCCCAGAGGTGATGATTTTGCCGTTATCTACAAATCGCTGATTTTCGATAATAGTTGTGTTGGGAGCTAATTCTCTCAATAACTCCAAGGCTCGATGGT
The DNA here is from genome assembly GCF_036702495.1 of Microcoleus sp. C2D2. NCBI lineage: Bacteria > Bacillati > Cyanobacteriota > Cyanophyceae > Oscillatoriales > Microcoleaceae > Microcoleus > Microcoleus sp. C2D2. The sequence continues at coordinate 6,091 of NZ_JAUBTO010000062.1, forward strand.
GTGTAGTTGCTGCCAAACCTTCCAACAAGTCAGCTTTTGCCAAAAGCAGCGAACCCGTACAGACAGAAAGCACTAATTCTGCTGTTCGCGCAGAATCTTTTATCCAATTAATAACTGCTGAATTATCGATTAACTTTCTCGTACCTTGTCCTCCCGGTACAATTAAAATATCCGGTGGCGGACAATCGGAAATGGTGCAGTGGGGATTTACGCTCAAACCGTTGCGGGCGCTGACAGCACCGGGATGTTCGGCTACGGTAGAGACTGCAAAAGGTCGATCGCCCTTACTTAATTCTGATGTCACCGAAAACACTTCAAAAGGACCTGCAAAGTCCAGTACCTCGACATCGTCGAACATTAAAATAGCTACGTTCCTAGTTGCCATAAGACATACTTCTGATAGAGGCCAAAAATCTCGGCGATTTGTTATGGTAGAACTGGTATAATTTAAATTATTAAAGCTATGCCGAAAAATATTCGCCATCGCGCCCTAAAAATCTGTCTTTTGTGTCTGGCTTGCGCCTTAGCAATTGCTGTAGCGCCCATTTTTACGCCCGCTCAATCCACAACTCAATTAGAGTTTCGCATTACTCAATTAGAAAGTCAAATTTCTGAACTCAGAGGACAAATCTACAGCTTGCAGAATCAAGCTTCTAGAGTTAACCGGCCTCAGTCTCCGAACCGTCCGAGCTCTGGCCGCACAAATCCTAGAATGCTGTCGGGAGACCCGATGTTTGACAATTTAGCAACTTTGGCAATTGAAACTAAGCAAGATGTTATCAAAATTCAAGAGCGGTTGTCAAAGCTAGAATCGTCTAGAAATCGTTAGAGAAGTCATCAGTCATTAGTCATCAGTCATTAGTCATTAGTCCTTAGTCATTGGTCATTAGCCATTAGTCATTAGTCAGAAGGAAGAGGTTCAAGGGAAGAGGGAAGAAGTCAGTAGTCATTAGTTAGAAGGATGAAGTCATATTCTCGCTAACTCAAAACTCAAAACTCTCCCCCTCTCCTTCTCTCCCACTCTCCCACTCTCCGACGTTGAGGGCGAGAACAGCAGGGCCTGCTAAAAGTTAAGTTGCAGAACTATTCAATGATATGGAAATAATAGGCTGCAACCAAAAAATTGATAGCTAACAGGAACAGAAACCAGCCTGCGCGAAAGGTGTAAGGGAATTTGCCCGTTTTCATCACGGAGTCGGATTTTAATTGGTTCTTCGCTATCTCTGCCATAGGTAAAGCTCCTAATTGATAATGTCTCTGTATTTACAAATAGCAGAGAGCGTCGCACTTATGCACAATCCTCTAGAGTTATTTTTTGTAACAAGGAGTTTATACCGAGTTGAATTCAGATTAATTTCAATCGCTCTCTCCGGCGTGGTAGGAACTGCGGACGAGAGGCCCCGATCGCACGCGCTCAAACCCCATCTCCCGGGCGATCGACCCGAAACGGTCAAATTCGGTAGGCGTCCAGTATTTACGCACTGGGAGGTGTTCTAGAGATGGTCTCATGTATTGACCGAGGGTGAGTCGATCGCACTTGGCATCCCGCAAATCGGCCATCGCTTCGACTATCTCGGCTTCGGTTTCCCCGTGTCCCAACATCAAACCGGATTTTGTGGGAATAGTTGGGTCATATTGCTTGACAATACGGAGAACGTCGATCGAGCGATCGTACTTGGCCCCCCTGCGCACCGGCCCTTGCAACCGGCGCACCGTCTCAATATTGTGGTTGTAACAAGCCGGTTTAGCCTCCACCACCGTGCGAATCCGCTCTCGCTGCAACTCATCGAGGCCGGAATTCTCCCCCTCTGAACTCCTCCCCATTCCCCCCCAAAAATCCGGCGTCAGTACCTCAACTTCAGTATCCGGGTTAAGAAGGCGGATTTGGGCGATCGTCCTTGCAAACCAACCCGCACCCCCATCCGGCAAATCATCCCTCGCCACCGAAGTCAGCACCGCATACCGCAAACCCAACAACTGCACGGCCTCGGCTACCTTTTGCGGTTCCTCCGGGTCTAGGGGCATCGGAGAATGACCTTTATCTACTTGACAAAAAGCACAAGCCCGGGTGCAAGTCGGCCCCATCAACAAAAAAGTCGCCGTTTTTTGCGCGTAGCACTCGCCCCGGTTGGGACATCTGCCCTCCTCGCAAATCGTGTGAATTTGTCGCTGTTTAATAATTTTTTGCACTTGGGAAAGTTCGCTAGCTTTGCCGACAGGCCTGCGCAACCACTCCGGCATCGCCTCGATTTCACCCCGCATTTGGGCAGCAACTGCTTTGACAGTAAGAGTTTTAGGAGTTTGGGGCGACATAAAATTAAGTGGCAATTGAGTTAATTTCTTAGATCGTATCCGAAATCAAAGTCCCTGAACTTGTAGGAGTATAACCCCAAATCAGAATTGCGCCTCCAGTTGGGCAAAACTAAAATCGCCCAGAATTCTGGGTAGAATTCTCTTAGGGATATACTGAAGGTTGCGAATCATCACTCATTACTGAAGGAGTCAGTCGTGGCTGGTCAAAAAATCTTAGTAATCGATGACAGTAAAGTCATCCGAGTCCGAGTCCGAGAGATGTTGCCTCAGGGTAACTTTGAAGTTCTAGAAGCAAAAGACGGCGAAGAGGGACTCAAACTGATCCGTCAAGCCCGTCCGAATCTAATTATGTTAGATTTCCTACTGCCCAAAGTCAGCGGTTGGGAAGTGTATCAAAAAGTGCAAGCCCATCCGGAGCTTTCTAAGATACCTTTGGTGATCATGTCGGGCCGCGAAGAAGAGGTGATGGAGAAAATTCCGAAACCCTTCGAGAAGCATTTTTTTGCATTCATCGCCAAACCCTTTGAGAAAAAGCAGCTAACCGAGGCGATCAAATCGGCGATGGTACTGGCGAAAAAGAAACCAGTGCCCGAAGCCCCAGCCGCCGCTGCACCCAGTTCCGGAGCGGGGGCCGCCGACATTCAGGCGATGACTCAGAAAATGGCGAAAATGCAAGCGGAAATAGATGCACTCAAAAAACAAATGACTCAGGTGATTACGATCATCAAGCAGAAATTGAAATAATTCTGCTGTTTGTTGAAGGCACTTATGTAGAAAGCACTTATGTAGAAGAAAACTTCCACACCGTGAAACTTTCTATTGAGTCTCAATGGGTTCCCTTGTATCCGCATTTTTTTGCGAAATTGTTTGAGCGAGTGCGATCGCCAACAGCCTGCAACTGGTTTCTCAAAATCCCCGCGAGCAAATTAATTAAAAGTTAAAAATCAAACAAGGGAGGAAATTAATTATTAATTTATATTAGGATTTTTAATTCCCGCTCGTTCCACGCTCAATTATCAACTCCTCAGTCTCATTTTTTTGGTTAATGACTAACGACTATTCCGATTTTTTGCCTCAACTGCGTGCCTCAACTGAGCAATTATTGAAAAGATTAGACTGCTTCGATCGAGCGCAGGTATTAGCGATCGGAGATTTGACCTTGGACGAGTTTCTTACCGGACAAGTAGAGCGAATTTCCCGCGAAGCACCTGTGTTGATTTTGCGCTACGAAAATACTCGGCAACTACCCGGAGGTGGCGCAAATGCTGTCTACAATTTAGCCAAACTGGGAGGCAAAGTAAAAGTTGCTGGTTTGGTGGGAAAAGACGACCAGGGAAAGGCTTTGTGCAGTATTTTTGAGGCGGCGGGAATTGATACGGCGGGCATTTTAATCGATTCGCAGCGTCCAACTGTCACCAAAACTCGAATTTCCGGGCACGCGCGGCAGTCGGTGACTCAGCAAATTGTCCGAGTCGATCGCAAATCGGACGAGTTGCCGGATTTAGATTTGCAATTGCAATTGTCAGACTACATCCGGCAGCAAATACCGACAGTAGATGCCGTGGTTTGTTCCGACTACGGCGACGGAGTTTTGACGAATTTGGCGATCGAATCGGCAGTGGTTCCCGGCAAAACAATTGTAGACGCTCAAACAAATTTGCAGCGATATTCCGGAGCGCTGCTGTTTACTCCAAACTTGCCAGAAGCCGAGCAAGCCGTCGGATATGCTATCAAAAGCCCTCAAACTTTAATGCAAGCAGGACGCGATTTGTTGAACTTAACTCAAGCTCAAAAAATCCTGATTACTCGCGGTGAAGAAGGGATGAGTTTGTTTGAAAGGGTGAACGGCGAAGAAATCAAAAATTCACCTTCTCCAACATCCACTTGTGAAAACGGGGAATTTGCTATTCAAAGTTGGGACATTCCCCCTTTTAACAAGACTGATGTATTCGACGTAACCGGTGCTGGAGATACAGTCGTAGCAGCAATGACTTTAGCTTTGTGCGTCGGTGCATCCGGTTGGGAAGCTGCTGTTTTGGGCAATTTGGCAGCTAGTATTGTCGTGCGTCAATTCGGTACGGCAACGACGACTGCGGAGGAAATGAAAGAAGCTTTGAAAACCATGGTTTATGAGTAGTTAATCAATAATAGATAATCGATTTTAGAAAATCGATTATCTATTAACTCCACAGGCGGTTTTACAACTGTAATCTGGTATATAGCGGTTCTCAAGCGTGGTGAGGTATGGGGGCAAGTCCTATGCCCATGCCCACGGAGGCCTATGCCCACGGAGGCCTATGCCCACGGAGGCCTATGCCCGCGAGAGCACCTCATGTTACGCTCGAAAGGCTATATCATTTATCACAGCCTTCTTCAGTTTTTGTCCCATCTGGCATTGTCACACGACATAATTTATTTTTACGCATTTCGGCACCACTAATATCAGCACCCATTAAGTTGGCTCCACTCATATTGATATCTACCAACCGAGCTGATTTCAAGATAGCATTTGTTAAATTAGCATCAACCAGTTTTGACTTCACCAGATCCGCATTACTGAGGTTAGCGTTGCTTAAATTAGCTCTTTGCAAGTTTGCCTCCCTCAGAGAAGCCTTCATCAAATTTGCTCCCATTAATTGAGCCATCACCAAATAAGCATCGTTCAAATTAGCGTCAGTTAACTTGGCATTATTCAAATTAGCTCTAAAGAAAATAGCACGATACAAATTAGTATTGCTGAGATTAGCATCGCTCAAATTAGCGCTGCTGACGTTAGAATAGATAGTGTAAATTGTCCTCCCACTCTCAGCAGTATCAGGGCTTAAATCAGCATAGTTGAGGTCGGCACCTGCGAGATTCGCACCTTGAAGCCATACTCCCTTAAGATTAGCATTACTCAAGTTAGCTTTTTTGAGGTTAGCATAACCAAGTTTAGTTCGATTTCTTTGATTGCACTCCAAAACAGCTCCAGATAAATTGGCATTCTCCAAGTTAGCGCCAGTCATATCGTTGCCTTTGAGATTAGTATTAGTCAAGTCAGAACCGCTAAAGTTAATCCCCTGCATATTCGAGTCTCCTAAGTCGGCTGATTTGACGTTAGCGCTGCTAAGGTTAGCGTCTACGAGATAAGCTTTGTACAAATATACACCTTCCAAATTTGCTCCTTCCAAATTTGCTCCCTTCAGACTCGCGCCCTTTAATCGAGCATTACTTAAATCACAACCTTTGCATTCTTTGGTTTGTAACAATTGCTTGACGTGTTCGGGATTAGCAGCGCGAGCCTGAGTAGCAAAAGCTATGGAAATCAGAAGCAGAGCGGTAGATCCTGACAGCCGTTTCATAAATTTATAGCCAGAAGGGAGTGGTTATAAGCTGTTGTGCATCTAATTTGACAGTCAATTTTTCTACAATTATTGTGGGACGCGCAGGAGAGCCCGTCTCTGTATTCAATTTAGATGCTCCGCAGCTTACCTTATAGAGTAACTCCCAGTTAAATATAGTAAAGTTAATATTTGTATATCTATCTCATTAATAAAATCTGCAAGGAAACTTATTTAAGAGAAAAAACAATCAAATATTGTGTGGTGCGTCGCCATGAGATTGTCTATCTTCTGTACATATTTTTGATGGCGACGCACCCTACTCAGTATTACTTACTCTTTTTCAAAATTTGTCCCTTGTCATCAATCGTCAAACCGCTATTGGGAAAATCGCTCTTTGTCAAACGGCCAATCAACCCCACAGTCCTAAATTTGTTATCAACAGCCGGAACACCTCGCCCGTCAAGTTGGACGGGGATAATCTTACCCGAAACAAAATCCCCTTGCGGAGTCATTTTCACATCCAAAATCAAAGATTGACCGAGTGTTCCTGCTGTGGACAAAGTGCGATAACCCAAAAAATTGCCCAGCGAATAAGCAACCAATTTCCCTTTATAAAGTTCCATAGCTCTGGGAACGTGCGGGCCATGTCCCAAAATCAAATCTGCTCCCGCATCAATCATCGTCCGCGAAAATAAAACCATATTTCCCCGGTTTTCTCCGTAAAAGAATTCGTTTTTATTTCTCACATTCAGAGCTCCCGTTCCTTCAGCTCCAGCATGAACTGATATCACTACAATATCCGCGTTTTGCTTCGCTTTTTTGATAACTTCTGCTCCCGCTTTCAATTCCAGCAAGGAATTGTGAACTTCGCCGTAGTTGCTGAAACCGATAAAGGCAAAATTCACGCCCTTGACATTTTGATAAACAATTTGATTTTTTTTGCCAACAGCCTTCATGCCGTTGCTGTCGATGTTTTTAATCGTGTCCTTAAATCCCTGCTCGTTAAAATCGTAAGAGTGATTGTTGGCAACACTCAAAATATCAAAACCAACATCTTTGAAGATTTTGGCATAACTCGGAGGCGTCCGAAAGGCAAACAGCATTCGTCCGCCGCCTGCTTTGGAACTGTAAGGATAATCGGTCATCGTGCTTTCAAAATTGCCAAACAGAATATCAGCTCCTTTGAGGTACGGTTTTACCGACTCTAATAAAAGCTCTTTTTTTGCAGGGAGTTTGTTGTAGGGATAATTCGTGCCCGGGATCATGTCGCCAACAGCTTTGATGCTGACAGTTGCGGGCACAGTGGCAGGTTTGTTTGCAGCTGCAGAGGGCGATTTGGGAGCTGGAAGGGGTTTGGCTGCGGGTGCAGGTGGGGGGGTCGATCTCACTTTTTGTACCGCAGGCTTTGACGTTAGAGGGTTATTAGTAGCGGTGCTTGAGGATTTGTAAAGTTGAGAGGCCAGAACCAAGCCGAATATCGGCACGAGAATCAGACTCAGAACACGGATTGACAGCCGAGTTTTTTTAGTTTTAGTACCTGCTAACTCTGGCTGCGGTGATGGCTTTTGCTGCCGTTGGTTTGTGGGTTTGGGAGTTGGGATTTGAGGGGGTTTGGGCTGGGATTTTTCTGGTATTTGAGTGTAGGCAGTTGTGACATTTTGAGTTGTTTCTAGCTTTGGCAAAGTCACAGGAATTGGGGAAGCGGGTAGACTCGCGGCAACGGCTGCACTCGGGGAAATTTCTGCACTCACGGGTGCGGGAGTCTGGCGTTTTTTTAATTCTACCGTCTGAGTCCAAGCCGGCAATTGCTGCCCACCCCGCCGTCCGTAAACTGTCAGCGAGTAAATGTTATTTGGTTGCAGCCGCTGCAACCCTTTGACGGCGACTCGGAGACAGGCTTCTTCTGCGGGCAATTGTTCTGCTTCCAGCAGCAGGTGCAGGCTGTCATTTTCCCGGCTGGCTTTAGCCGTGACGCCGAAGCTTTCGAGTGCTTGGCCGATCAGAAATGCGATCGCCCGGGCATCGCCTTCTTTTGCTAAATTTAAAATATCTTGTTGGCTCACCAATGCCTCTACTCTCACACTAGAAATTCAGCTCGATCTTATATCAAATTTGGCGGCACAGGATTAAATACCGATTAATTTAACTTAAGTAAGTGGGTACAAATAAACAAAACGTGGCGAGAGGGGGCGCGCCTGAAACAGTCTGCTCGCTCTCACTATAGGTCCTAACTAAACCCGCCCCCAGTTCGACAAGATAGTAGGATTTTTCGCGCTTGCTTGCTGAATACAATATTTCCTAACGGTTATCTTAGCCGATCGCCCACACACTCCTATCCGCCATAATTCCCCCCCTTGAAATTAACATTGGTCAAATCAGCGCTCTCTTTCTTACAGCATTTTCGCTAAAAAAGCTCGTTTCTTCGATCGAAAGTGCGTCTTAGAATGTACTGAAAATATTCGGTCGAGCGGCCAAGAATACACTCAAAAACTCGGTTTCTTGTTTCCACGGCAAATCCCCCTTGTCCGACTTCCGCCTGGTTGTCAGCAAGACATACATGAGACGGGTTGAGGGGGAAAACACAAGGCAAAGACACTCCGCGAGCTCGACTGCATCCCCAGACACTGTGCTATTGCAAATCTGAAGAACTACTGAGACACTCAATTAGATTGTTACTACATTATCTGAAGTTCTGGGATGTTGCGGTTCCTCAATAATTCATAGCACTCATCGCTCAACACCAAAAAGATTAGTTGAGCGATCGCTGCTGTAAATAAAATTATAATTTAGCAAGCTGGTACTACGTTAAAATTTCCATCTCAACAGCCGCTAAACGAGCTTGGAGTACCAGCATATTCACTGGGTCGATGCCGATACTAAAAGTCATTAATTTCAAATTTTCGGGAATGTATTTCCTCAACTGACTCTCAACTAATCTCGAACACACCACCAAATCAAATTGCTTTAGCCCGCGGACATTGTTTTGAACCCATTCTAGGGTAACAACTTTTGATTCTATGTGATGCACGTTATAGTCAATAATTTCCTTCATTGCTTCGCTGCTGCTTTGTTCTTGGCACACAAACAATAGCTTGGCATTGCGGGGTAGTGATGAGATGTGACCCCATAGCTGCATATCTGGCTGCACCTCAATTCCTATCACTTCCTTATTGGGGTCTGCTATCTGACCCACCTCCCACAAGTGTTTGATGCTCGTTACTATCAAATCGGCGGACAAGAGTTGTTCTAATGCTTGTGGTTCTTTGGCTTGCAAGTGCGCCCAAGGAATCGATACCAAAGCTAATCCTGTTGCTGATTGAAGAGTTGCACTGATATCGATACTGTCGGGAAAAAAGTTCACGAATACTACATTTATTTGATGGCGATCGACCAACACTGCTTGAGCATAAGCTGCTGCGGAGAACTCTGCTGCGGTTAACCCATATTGGGATGCTGAATGAAAAGCTTGACTGAGTAAGTCGTAGAAGGTTTTGCGAGCAACCATCTGCCTGACCAAGGGAGAATTCGCAATGACAGTTCTTTTACCTCGGTTGCCTGCGAGATATCCCAAAGCAATCATTTTGTTGTATGCCTGTGCCACAATGGTGTGATTCACTCCTAAGTATTTAGCCAAGTGGGTAATCGGCGGTAAAGGCTGATGTGGCTTCAGATTGCCGCGCGCGATTAGTAGCTTAATTTGTTCAGTGATTTGAGCACCAATGGTGATGGGCGAAGCAGTATCGACAACTATGAGGGAAAAAACCGGGTCTGTCCTACAAGTTGGCATAATTGTTTCTCCTATTATTGATTCATAATTTACCCATTAAAAGCAGCCCATAGAATACAGAGCGTTGCTACGGATGCTCTTCAATCTATTAGACTAATTCTGTTCAAACATCCACAACCGACCAGCATAAACTCCATTGAAGCATAGGGGCTTGGAATGGCGCTGTATGATGCGACCGTCCTTGATTTGAACTTTTTCATTAATCTCCAAATCAGTTTGCTCGTAAATTTCAGTCATATCCTTGAGAAAAAGTTGAGGATTATCAAATTGCTTGGATACAAACTCTAACGCCAGTTGCTCTGATAACGACTTGATAATAACTTCAGGCAGACTGTAAATACTCAGTAAATTGGGAGTGAATCCTACGATTTGTCGTTGGCAGTTGACGAGTAAAATGCAAGCATTATCCTGATTTTTTAGTTGTTCGGAAATTGACATCATCATAAATTCTTAAATAAAAAATCTGTACTTTCCACACACTCTTTCTTGTGAATTCAGGGATTTACAGCAGATTCCACGTTTATGAAGGACACCCCCTATCGATTTATCCCCGCCACCGTGGGGACACGGCATTGCCGTGTCCCTACTTGATAAACGTGGAATACGCTGTAGGTTTTCAATTAGTTTACGGCACTATACCACACTCTGGCTGATTTAAGGCAAAATACTGGTTGACTGGTATTATAATACTGGTGTACTATAGAACGGAAATATTGTTGTATTGCAATAATTTCTAAAGAGGGGATTCCAAACATGAAGTGGTTATTGAACTTGGGAGCAGAGTGCCGGCAAAATCTGCTTTCTGGGTCTTTTTACACGCAGCTAGCTGCAGCCGAGCATCCCGACGATGTTCGAGGTTGGGTCAGGCAACTGTACTATCAATCGAGTGATTTTAATGTGGCATTAGCGATGCGCTATACAATTGGTCGGGACTTTCGGTATCAATCATGCTTCGCACAGCACGCCACAGAGGAAGTAGACCACGCCTCGCTGCGGCTCGATTGGATGTACAAACACGAATTCCTGCAGCCGGGAGAAAAGCCGACTTCCATTGTCCCTTACCTAGAAACTCAGTTGGTCAGCGCCTATTGCTTCAGGTCGGTCTTGCGGGAATCCTACGAACACCAAATCATAGCCCTGAACCTCATTTCAGAGGGTGTAAGCTATGATTTTTTCTCGGCAGTAATCCCCGTGTTTGCTCGGCTCGGCCTCAGCACCAACCGTTATTGGGTTGTTCACCGCGAGAGCGCTCGAGATCACTTAGCACTAGGCATGGACCTTATCCCTCAGTGCGATGAAGATTCGCCACAAGGTCAAGAATACAGTCGCATCGCTTATGAAACTAGCGTTTTGTACGATCGGATGTTCAATGCTTGGAGTATCGGCAACAACCAGAAAAAGGAACCTTCTCTTGGGGAACTTGTGGCAGCATGATAACCAACACCTAAGCGTGAAAATGGCAACTTAAAAATAGTGCTGATACTGAAACAGCGTCACCGTTTTGGTGTCGATCGATAGCGGTATGAATTATTGAGGAACCGCAACATCCCAGAACTTCAGATAATAATGTAGTAACAATCTAATTGAGTGTCTCAGTAGTTCTTCAGATTTGGAATAGCACAGTGTCTTGGGATGCAGTCGAGTTCGCGGAGTGTCTTTGCCTTGTGTTTTCCTCCTCAACCCGTGTCATGTATGTCTTGCTGACAATCAGGTCGCCGTCTGGAATCAAGCCTGGATAAACCCACCATCCATCAGTGAGTACCGAAATAGCACTGCCATGGCTGCACAATTGCCCACAACGCTCGAAACGTTTCTGCACGGATAGTCACCTAAGATTCAGCCTCAGAGCCCTTGCTGGAAGTGGTCAACCGCCCTCCACAGCCAGATGCAAGTTTTTTATTGAACCGACAAAGGTTTCTCATTCATCTAGCTCACCTACGAGGGGAACAGTCTCTGGTTCGCAAGCATCAGGCAGCAGTTGTCCCAGGCACTTGACCCAAGCAATCACCGTCCTGTGATGCACAGGCCATGACCTCCTTCGATACCCCGAAAGCCGATGGCGTTAACATACATTTTCAGGCATTCTCCTTTGACTCGATCTCAGTAGCCTTTCGGTGGTTCGTAGCCCTCGATGAACTGGCGACCACAAGCAACACAAATGTGATGAGTGTTTACCTTGTTTCTTCCCATTTTTACGGATATGGGTGCAACCGCATTCTGGGCATTGCATCCTCAATTGACCTCAATTCATACCAACATTCTGCAACGCCCAAACTAATTAGTTAAAGGACTTCCACGTCAATGACGCGATTGTGTTAATCATATCTGGCTCGCTGCCCTCTCAAACCCGGGTTTTTCGCGGGTCAGGTGCTATTTGTTAGTTAGTTGAGCGCATAGCAGCTAGGATCCAGCTAACTCAAGGTTACACTAAAGCTCGTCATGCGGCGTTGCCTCTCAAAACCCGGATTGAGTCTTATGGCGTACTACCGCTCCTTTGTATGTTTCTTCACGTGCATTACCTGTCTGGGCGCTGCCTTCAGTCCAAGTGCCGACGGAAGGCAACAGGTACTCAATTCCTCCTACCGGGCTGTTTCCCAAGAAATTGCTCAGGCGAACTCTCCCCCGGACGATCGCCAGGACTCCAAGCCTTCAAAACCGCCTCCAGATCCCGATAAAAACAACTCTAAGCCGTCCCAAACGTCAAAATCCAATTCCCAACTCCCGAAAGCGATATCCAATTCGATCGTCATTTTGTCTAACCAGCGGGGGTTGTTAATGTTGGGTTTGGCAGCAATTGTCGTCACGGCAGCGGCAGTATTTATCATGCTCAAATTAGTTAGCAACGACGAGTCAAATCATTCAAAGCGAAGGCGGGCAAGAGTCGATCGCCACAACCAAAAAAACTCTCAATTCGCTAATCCCAATGCTCCTACAAACTCGCACAAAATTGGATCTCAAGAGGTTCCTTTTGGGCCAGAAAAACCGCTGTCAACCTTGCCTTACCCTTTGGATTTGCCAAAAGACTACAGTCTCGACAGCAGCGATCGGCCTTTACCGTTTATCCAGAAATCGGGGGAACCAGAATCCCAGGATGCAGCAATCGAGGGCGAGGGAATTAATTCCGACACCACGCCCTTGGAAACTCAAAGCAACGGGTACAGCGACACAGGTTTCAACATTCCCGAAACAACTAATCGAGCCGATTCCCTAGCGAGTCGGAAGAAAGATATTTCCCTTCCCGAAAGGGATGGCAGCCCTAAAGTTGATATTATTGAAGCACTGATTGAAGATTTGCAGCACCTAAATCCGGCTTCGAGGCGCAAAGCAATTTGGGAACTCGGCCAGCGGGGAGATTCCAGAGCAGTTGAGCCGTTGCTCGATTTGCTAGCAAATTCCGACTCGAACCAGTACAGTTTAATTTTGGCAAGTCTCTCGGAAATTGGCATTCGCACTCTCAAACCCATGAATAATGCCTGGTCAATTTCGCTGCAAAATGAAAATCCAGAAGTGCGTAAAAATGCGATTCGCGACTTGACGCGGATTTACGAATTGGTGAATCAAATCAGTTACTTGTTGCACCGTGCGACGGACGATCCAGATCCAGAAGTTCAGGAAACTGCTCGCTGGGCAATCAATCAGTTGAACCGCATCCGTCCGCGTTCTGGGATGGATTGATAAGTCTATAGCCTTTCGAGCGTAACATGTTCCGACGTGCATAGGGCATAGGCCTCCGTGGGCATAGGGCATACCTCACCACGCGATCGAACCGCTATAGCAATTTTCTAGTGATTTTAGATTTTAGATTTTATAGGGGAGAATTTATAACTTAGATTATGTTAAAATTAGTGACGGCTGACTAATGACTAATGACTACTGACTAATGACTCATGACTAATGACTACTGACTAATGAATACTGAATATTTAAAAATATTGTTACTCTCAACTTCGGTCGGTCAACTCGGTTCGGGGTTGGGCGGCGGAGTCGAACTTACAGTCTTCAACATCGCTAAAGAATTGCACCGCCGAGGTCATAAAATAGCAGTTGTAGCGCCTATAGGTTCAGTCTTAGAATCAATTCCAGTAATCGAAATAATGGGCGATTTGCAAGTAACCGCCCAAACACAAGATTACAATTCTCCTATTGTGATGCCCGCCGATGCTGTGCTGGCGAATATGTGGGAATACGCTCGCAAAGTTCAGGATGAATGGGATGTCATTGTTAACTTTGCCTACGATTGGCTGCCGTTTTATTTAACGCCATTTTTTAGGACTCCGATCGCACATTTGATCAGCATGGGCTCCCTTTCGGCATCCCTCGATCGCATCGCCGGACAAACTGCCGTGCAGTTTCCCGGTACGATCGGAGTTCACACCGCTTCTCAAGCCGAAACATTTGCCTTTGCCCAGGAGTGTCAGTTGTTGGGAAACGGCATTGATATATCGCTGTACGAATTTTGCAGCCAACCGGAACCCAAATTAGCTTGGCTTGGTCGCATCGCCCCAGAAAAAGGCTTAGAAGATGCAGTGGCGGCAGCGAAAATTACAGGCATTTCCCTAAAAATTATGGGAAAAATGCAAGATGAGGATTATTGGCAAAAAATTTGTGCAGATTGGCCAGAGGCTCCGGTAGAATATTTAGGGTTTCTGACAACAACCCAAATGCAAGAGCAAGTCCGTCAGTGCCGAGCATTGTTGATGACGCCGCGCTGGGTGGAAGCTTTCGGAAATGTCGCGATCGAGGCTTTAGCGTGCGGTGTGCCTGTGATTGCTTATAAGCGCGGGGGGCCTGCCGAAATTGTTCGAGACGGACTGACGGGCTTTTTAGTGGAGCCTGACAGTGTAAATGGCTTGGTAGGTGCGATCGCCCGCTTAGACCAAATTGACCGCAGCGCTTGCCGCCGACAAGCAGAGGTAGAATACTCTTTGGGAGCTTTGGGCGATCGTTTTGAACACTGGTTCAAATCTATTCTAAAATTGAGTTAAATAAACTCTTAATCGACCACAAAAAAACAAAACAGAAAAAACTATGGCAACCGAACGTTTAGTGCTTTTATCGAGCAGAGAAATAGACAAAATGCGCCAAGCAGGTCGCTTAGCTGCCGAACTTCTGCTGCATCTCGAACCGATGGTAAAACCCGGTGTCAGCACTCTCGAAATTAACGACGAAGCCGAACGCTGGACTTTGGCACACGGAGCAAAAAGCGCTCCGCTAGGCTATAAAGGATTTCCCAAATCTCTGTGTGCTAGCGTCAATGAAGTAGTCTGTCACGGCATCCCGAATGCTAAACAAATTCTGAGAGAAGGTGACATTATTAATATTGATGTAACGCCTTTGGTTGACGGCTATCACGGCGATACTTCCAAGACTTTTTTTGTGGGCAAACCTTCACCGGTAGCGAAAAAGTTAGTTGAAGTAACCGAGGAATGTTTAAGAAGAGGAATTGCGGAAGTCAAACCGGGTGCTCGGACCGGCGACATCGGTGCAGCGATTCAAGAATATGCTGAAGCACAGGGTTTTTCGGTAGTGCGAAATTTTGCGGGACACGGCGTTCACCGCGTTTTTCACACGGAACCGGAAATTTTGCACTACGGTAAGCGGGGCACGGGGAAGAAGCTCAGACAAGGCATGGTTTTTACGATCGAGCCGATGATTAATGAGGGTACTTGGGAAGTGGAAATTTTAGGCGACGGTTGGACTGCTATCACGCAGGATGGAAAGCTTTCGGCTCAATTCGAGCACACGCTAGCTGTTACTGATTCTGGAGTGGAAATTCTGACTTTACCGTAGTAATGATTAACAAACAATCTCAAAAAGTCCCCCCTCGAGCAATAATTTCCCAAATCCCGTAGGGGCGGGTTTCACAGACAATTTCCGCCGGGAACAGACCATCTCAAAAACCCGCCCCCACCAAAGGAAATATCTAAATGTGGCTAATATTGATGTCGATTGTCCTTGGGTTTGGGGCTAGTTTTTGAGATTGTTTATTTCAGTCGTTGATGGTTGGTAAAACCAGCCCCAAGGGGATTAATATTGATGTCGATTGTCCTTGGGTACGGGGCAGGTTTTTGAGATTGTTGATTTCAGTCGTTGATGGAATGATTAACAAACAATCTCAAAAAGCCCCCCCTCGAGCAATAATTTCCCAAATCCCGTAGGGGCGGGTTTCACAGACAATTTCCGCCGGGAACAGACCATCTCAAAAACCCGCCCCCACCAAAGGAAATATCTAAATGTGGCTAATATTGATGTCGATTGTCCTTGGGTTTGGGGCTAGTTTTTGAGATTGTTTATTTCAGTCGTTGATGGTTGGTAAAACCAGCCCCTACGGGATAACGGTCAATTCACAAAACATGATATAGCAATTCTTGCAGGAGTCGTAAATTTTTTACCCCACCCCAACCCTCCCCGAACTCGCGGTCCGGGAGTAAGAAATTTACAAATGATTTAGGATGGCTATATAACAAATAACCAATAACAAATGACTAACATTAAATGGCTGCAACCGGGAGATTTGCTCAGGGTAATTGCTCCCAGCGGCACTCTGCGAGAATTAAGTAGCTTTGAACGCGGTGTAGAAATTTGGAAATCCCGCGGCTATCGACTTGAATTAACACCGGGTTTTGACGATCGCTGGGGCTATTTGGCAGGTTCCGATGAAAACCGCGTCCGACAGCTCGCAGATGCCCTAAATGACCCGGATTGTCGCGGTATTCTCTGTGCTCGAGGCGGTTTCGGCAGCACTCGACTTTTGGAAAAAGGAAATTTGGGAAAGGCGGAAAACTCCCAATTTCCACCTCCCGATTCCCATTCGCCCAAATGGTTAATCGGCTTTTCCGACATTACTGCTTTGCTGTGGAATCAGGCTAAATTAGGCGTTTGGGGTGTTCACGGGCCGATGCTGACAACTTTGGCGGATGAACCGGATTGGTCTGTCGATCGACTTTTTGACTGCATAGAAGGTCGTCCCTTACAATCTTTGCAAGGTAAAGGATGGGGCAGCTCAAAAGCCACCGGGCCGCTGTTTCCGGCGAATCTGACGGTTGCTTCTCATTTGCTCGGAACCCCGTATCAACCGGATTTGACCGGGGTTATACTCGCATTTGAGGATGTTTCTGAGGCTCCTTACAGGGTCGATCGAATGCTGACTTTGTGGCGGATGGCGGGGGCTTTCGCTGGGGTGCGGGGGATTGCTTTGGGGCGTTTCAGCCGCTGCGATATTGACCCGAGTATTCCCAGTTTTAGCATTGAAGAGGTTTTGCGCGATCGGCTGGGGGATTTGAATATTCCGATTGTCTCGGATTTGCCCTTCGGCCACGAGGGGGTTAACGCTGCTTTACCGATGGGAATTATGGCGAGTCTCGACGCTGAATCGGGATTGCTCATTTGCGGCGATCGATCGCAACTTTAGATTAGGGATTAACGTCTATAACTTTAACATGAGGTTTTGCACCCGCTAAATAGCCGGGTTGGGTGGTTGACACGGTTGGCAGAAATTACATTTAAAATGGATTGTGTATGCAAATGTCGGCGCCAAGAAAGCAAAAAGATTTTAAATTTTTCCAGAGGTTGAGATGAAAGCACACAACTTGTTAAACAGTATTGCTGCCGCAGTCCTAGTTACGGGATTGGCACTTACGGGGATTTCCTCAAGTGCCGTTGGCGAACAGATAGGGAATAACGATCGCATAGGTGGAGTAATTCGCCGCACTTCCCCGATTTACCGTTTCCGGAATATGTGGGTTCCGGGCTCTCCGACTGAAGAATTGCGCGGTCAAGAATACACATTCAGCGCTCGGGAAGGCGATAACATTGAAGTGTTTTTAGACACAGATACAAGTCGCGGTTTTGCTCCCGTAATGGTGCTGTTTTACGGCAACAACAAACAAGTCGCTTTTACGCAAGACCGTTCTTTTAATTATCAAATTCCCCGTAGTGGCGATTATAAACTGTTAGTGTTAGCAAAAGATGCTGCCAGAGGCGGTAGCTACACGCTGGAAGTTTCGGGAATTGATGGGGGCGACAGACGAGCTCGCAATTCGCGGGACGATTGGAACACGAGGCGAGATGACAGTCGATATGACAGAGCACAGCTTCTGCAAGATGATTTTGGCTTGCGGTCTGTTGATTGCCGCGAGAGACGTTCTATGGTGAGAGTAAGGTTTGACGATGGTAATCAAGACTCGACTTACTGCGCTGTGCCGACTAGAAACTTTCCGGCGGGAGATTATTATTACAATTCCCGGACTAGAGATTTAGATTCGGCGAGGTTGGATGATAATAGGAGGTTCGATGAGGGTCGCGATCAATGTCGCGTATCCGTGGGCGGAGTGTGTGTGACGAGATAGTCGGGCAGTTTGGCAGGGGTTTCAACCCCTGCCTCAAAGCAAAAGTCCTATGCAAGAGGACTAATGAGTTCTTCAGTTATGTTTCTGATTTTTAATCCTCAAAATATCTCGGTAAAGTCCCGGCTGAAACTTAACTGATTTGATGTTAAGCCTGGTAAAAAGCTAATAAGTTCATTCTGCCCTTGAGTAGTCACAAGTACGCCCGCGCCAGACCCAAACCCTGGAAGAGAAATATCTGCTAGCGTGTAAGTATCCAAGCCATAAACAGCAATTTTATCCCGACCCACTTCAAAGTCTAGAATTAAGGCAAAGTCTGCGTTTCCTGTCAGGGTATAAAAAGATTGAGCTATTATCCCTAACGAAAAATTGCTGTACGCCAACTCGAAAAAATCGTTACCAGCACCACCTACTAAGGTATCAATTTCTCCTCCACCAGGAGCAAACGACTCAACAAATACCCCAAACAAAGTATCATTTCCCGAGTCTCCAGAGAGAAAATCATTTCCCTCATACCCACTTAAAAGGTCATTTCCTTGCCCGCCAAACAAAGTATCATTTCCTGCGTCTGCAACTAATAGATCGTTTCCCTTCCCGCCTAATAAAAGGTTGTTGCCTAAGTAAGCATATAATCGATCGTTGCCCGCTCCGCCGTATAGTGTATCGTTTCCTCCATAAGCAGTTAGTGTATCATCTCCTTGATACCCAAAGATCAAATCTCTCCCCTGCTCCCCAACAAGGGAATCGGCTATTGCTGTTCCAAAAATTGGTGCCATATGGTTTACTAATTAATAAATGCTTTTTACTCCATTGCCAATGTATCTTTATTTCTGGATACAAGGCACTTATGCATTGAAAGTTTTTATTATTTACTGCATTACTGCATAAAGCGGATACCAAAAAGCCGAGTAATTGAACCCATTCTCCCCAGTCGCTGGGGAGAATGGGTTCAAACTTTACAATCTAGATGAAACAACCACGTTTCGATTAATTCGTCTTCCCAGCGAGTGAGGAGAATCTTTTCTGCTAGATAGGCAAAGTCAGAATCTCTCGCCACCAATCAGATCCCGATCGCCCCTAATCGAACTCAGCCAATCCCCCCATCTGCCTCCCCGCCGACAGATGAATTTTTTGTCAAAAAGGACGATCGCACAGTGGTAAGCTACCAAAGGCATTGAAATATCTAAGGTAGAGAAAAGTTAAAATGTCGGCATTAAATGAAGTTCCCTTGTTGTTGCGGGCAGCCCGCGGCGAAACCCTAGACCGCCCGCCCGTGTGGATGATGCGTCAAGCCGGCCGCTACATGAAGGCTTATCGAGATTTGCGAGAAAAGTATCCCTCGTTTCGCGAACGTTCCGAAATTCCCGAAGTTGCGATCGAAGTTTCCCTTCAGCCGTGGCGCGCGTTTCAACCCGACGGCGTAATTCTGTTTTCCGATATTGTCACCCCTATGCCCGGTTTGGGCATCGAGATGGACATCGCCGAAGGAAAAGGCCCGATTATCCACTCACCCATTCGCACTCAGCAGCAAATCGACAACCTGCAACCGCTGAACCCGGAAGAAAGCTTGCCGTTTATCAAAACTATCCTGAAATCCCTGCGCCAGGAAGTCGGCAACAAATCCACCGTGCTCGGCTTTGTCGGCGCGCCGTGGACGCTGGCGGCCTATGCGGTTGAGGGCAAAGGTTCTAAGGATTATGCAATTATCAAAAACATGGCATTTTCCGATCCAACTTTACTGCATCAGTTGCTCTCAAAATTTGCAGATGCGATCGCCGTTTATATGCGCTACCAAATCGACTGCGGCGCGCAAGTAGTGCAAATGTTTGACTCCTGGGCCGGCCAACTGTCTCCGCAAGACTACGACACCTTCGCTTTACCTTACCAGAAACAAGTATTCGAGCAAGTCAAAAAAACCCATCCCGACACCCCGCTAATTCTGTTAGTAAGCGGCAGTGCCGGCATCCTCGAACGTATGGCAACATCCGGCGCGGATATCGTCAGCGTCGATTGGACAGTGGATATGGCCGACGCGCGCCGACGTTTGGGTTCCAATATGAACGTTCAGGGAAATCTCGATCCGGGCGTGTTGTTTGGTTCTCAAGCGTTTATTCGCGATCGAATTCTTGATACAATTCGCAAAGCCGGTCATCGCGGACACATCCTCAATTTGGGACACGGCGTCTTACCGGGAACTCCCGAAGACAACGTGCGTTTCTTCTTTGAAACCGCAAAACAAGCGGACAAATTGCTTGCAGTTGCTGCTTGAAATTGATTGCGAACTGGTTTTAACTGGTTCCCAGGCTCTGCCTGGTGAACCCATATCTAGAGGCTCTGCCTCGCGTAAAATGGAGGCAGAGCCTCCCGATATGCGTTACCAGGTCAGAGCCTGGTAACGAGTAACAACCCCTGACAAATCTCGCTTTAACTGGTTCCCAGGTTCTGCCTGGTGAACCCATATCCAGAGGCTCTGCCTCGCGTAAAATGGAGGCAGAGCCTCCCGATATGCGTTACCAGGTCAGAGCCTGGTAACGAGTAAATTTAATTTTTGTGGAACAGGCATCTTGCCTGTTCTTGAGAATGCTGCAAGATGTAAGTTTAATTGCATCTGATATTTGTAGGGATACGGCAATGCCGTCTCCCTAGCCTCGAAAAAGCGTCAAATCCTCCCTCTTCCCCTGCGGCAAAATGAACTCCAAAAAAATTTTTGTGACGGGTGCAAGTGGCTGTATCGGTCACTACATGGCCGAAACTTTGATTCAAGAGACAAACCACGAACTTTACCTATTAGTTCGCAACCCCGAAAAATTAAAATTTGACTGGAAAGCCCGCCCCGGCATTAATATCATACAAGGCGATATGCGAGATATCGATCGACACGCCGAACTTTTGCAAACAATGAATGTAGCCATTGTAGCCGCCACTGCTTGGGGAGGAACTCAAGAAGTTTTTGATGTTAACGTCACCAAAACTCTGCGCCTAATTCAACTACTTTCGCCACAGACTTGCCAGCAAGTAATTTATTTTTCAACGGCCAGCATTCTCGGTCGAGACAACAATTTGCTCAAAGAAGCCGGGGAACTGGGAACAGATTATATTCGCTCAAAATACAACTGCATGGTGCATTTGTCAGCCTTGACAAATGTCCCTCCGATTACGGCACTTTACCCGACATTAGTATTGGGAGGAGACGCAGAAAAACCCGTCTCTCACTTGTCATCTGGCCTGCCACTGGTCGCAAAATGGATTGGTTTGATTCGCTGGTTTAAGGCAGATGGAAGTTTTCACTTCATCCACGGTGCAGATATTGCCAAAGTAGTTAATTATTTAGTTGAGCATCCGCCTGCTTCCGAGGAACCGCGACATTTTGTGCTAGGAAATCCGGCGATTACAGCTAACGAAGTGGTAGAACAAGCTTGCAACTATTTGAATAAAAACATATTTTTTCGGATTACTCTTTCACCTTGGCTAGCCGATTTCTTTATTTGGCTGTTCCGAATTCAGGTTGCTGCTTGGGATAGATTTTGCATCAGCTACCGCCATTTTACTTATCAAAATCTTGTGAATCCCGAAACCATAGGAATGCCGAGTTACTGCGGCACAGTGGCCGATATGTTAAGAACTAGCGGGATTCCCGGCAAAGATTCAAAATAGGCCAGAAGGAAGAGGTCAAGCGTGAAGAAGGAATGTGTACCAAACGAGTAATGTAGGGTGATCCGTGCGCACCAAACGACTAATTTACTGTTTCAAGTTCTTTTTTGCCTTCATCCCATGCTTTTTAAATGCGATTATCGTCAATTAAGGGTCAAATACGATAAGATATAGCAACCGCCAAGACGGTTAGGACATTCTCGATCGCTGAAACCATTGCTATTACTGCTTCTTCCTTCTTCCTTCTTCCTTCTTCCTTCTGCTATATCAGCATTTGCAAACTTTAACAGGGAACTGCAAGCTAAAAATTGCGCTGACGATCTTTGTCTTAGGGGGTCTCACCCCTCGCCAGATATTCGCTCGAGTGCAAGATCGTAATTTTAGCCTTAACATTAAGTCTTGAGAGTCGATCGAACTCTCAAACACGCCAGCCCGATCGCAAGTTGTTTACTGATGTGAGGTTTAACATATAATGCGAGTTCTTCTAGTTTACCCGCTGTTTCCGAAAACATTTTGGTCTTACGAGAAAATCCTAGAATTAGTCGATCGTAAAGTGCTGCTGCCACCGCTGGGTTTGGTAACGGTAGCAGCTATTTTACCCCAAGAATGGGAATTTAAGTTAGTCGATCGCAACATCAGACAAATCACCGAAGCAGAATGGGAATGGGCAGAGCTCGTTATTCTGTCCGCAATGATTGTCCAAAAAGAAGATTTGCTAGACATAATTCGCGAAGCAAAACGGCGCGGTAAATCCGTAGCTTGCGGCGGCCCCTACCCCACTTCCGTACCCGAAGAACCTCAAGCAGCGGGCATAGATTACCTGATTCTCGACGAAGGCGAAATCACCTTGCCGATGTTTGTCGAAGCAATAGGGCGCGGCGAAAAAAGCGGAATGTATCGATCGGACGGCGTAAAACCCGATGTTACCACAACCCCAATTCCCCGCTTCGATTTGCTGGAATTAGACGCCTACGACTCAATGTCAATTCAATTTTCCAGAGGCTGTCCTTTCCAGTGCGAATTCTGCGATATCATCGTCCTCTACGGCCGCAAACCCCGCACCAAAAACCCCCAACAATTGATAGCAGAATTAGACAGTCTCTACAACTTGGGCTGGCGGCGCGGCGTGTTCATGGTAGACGACAACTTTATCGGCAACAAACGCAGCGTCAAACTGTTGCTAAAAGACTTAAAAGTCTGGCAAGAAGAACACAAATTCCCGTTTACTTTCAACACAGAAGCATCCATCGATTTAGCCCAAGACAAAGAATTGATGGACATGATGGTTGCTTGCAATTTCAATGCAGTGTTTCTAGGGATTGAAACTCCCGATGAAGAAAGCCTGCAAATGACGAAAAAATTCCAAAATACCCGCAATTCTCTGATCGAATCCGTAGAGTTAATTGCCAAATCCGGTTTGCGAGTAATGGCCGGATTTATCATCGGATTTGACGGCGAAAAACCAGGTGCCGGTCAGCGGATTGTCCAGTTTGCCGAAGCAGCAGCCATTCCCAGCACAACCTTTGGAATGCTGCAAGCTTTGCCGCACACTGCATTGTCCCACAGACTAGCAAAAGAAGGGCGGTTGCGCGACAAATCTGGCAACCTCAACCAGACTACCTTGATGAACTTCATTCCGACGCGGCCTCTCGAAGATATTGCCCGCGAATATGTCGAGGCATTCTGCGAAGTGTACGATGCTGAGAAATATTTAGACCGGACTTATCGCCATTTCTTAATGTTAGGTGCACCTACAGCAAATATACCTGCTCGAGTTCCCAGTTGGATAGACTTGCGAGCACTGTTAACTGTGGTGTGGCGTCAGGGAGTCAAGCGCAAAACTCGGTGGAAGTTCTGGCATCATTTGTTCAGCATTCTCAGACGCAATCCTGCGGTTTGGGATCATTATTTGACAGTCTGTGCTCACAACGAGCATTTCCTCGAATACCGCCAGATTGTGCGGGATGAAATCGAAGCTCAAGTGGCTGAGTTTTTGGCTAATGAGTCTCAAACTGTATATCAAGAACCTGTTTCAGTTGAGGAAAAGCAAGTGCAAGCGGTTTAGGGTTCGAGAATTCAACCGCAGATAAACGCAGATAAACGCAGACAAAAGCAGATGACTGTAAGATTGTCTGCGTTTATTTTGTTTTTAATCGGGTTTCCAGGTTCTGACTGGAAATGTCATATCCTGCGGCTCTGCAGCCTCAAGAGAGCAGGCCAGAGAGTCTCCCGAGGCATTCCAAGTTTCTGACTGAAAAGGTGAAATACTACTATTGGCGGCAGCAGTTATTTCGGCAGATAGAGACGCGATCGCCCCCAAGTATGAAAACCTAATAACAAGCTCAAAAATATCAAAATCTCGATCGCCCTCAACCCGCCATGCTAGGAACAAATCAACTCAGGACAGCAGCTCTTTTAGGACTCCTAAGCGGCCTTCTAGTTTTAGGAAGTTATTACTTAATCGGCAACGAGCAAGGACTTTACATCGGTTTAGCCCTAGCCGCCTTCTCAAGTTTTAGCTCTTGGTACTATTCCGACACGGCCGCTTTAATGGCTTACCGCGCTCGCCCCATAGCCCGCAGCGAAGCACCAGAAATCTACGATATGGTAGCATCGCTGAGTGAAAAAGCCCAAATTCCCGTACCGAAAATCTTTGTAGTTCCCACTCAATCTCCGAACGCATTCGCCACAGGAAGAGACCCGGAACACGCCACAATAGCAGTTACTGAAGGCATCATGAATCTGCTTTCCCGGGAAGAATTGGAAGGCGTTATAGCGCACGAACTCACGCACATCCGCAACCGCGACACTCTGACTCAAGCAGTTGCAGGAACAATTGCCGGCGCGATTACATTTGTCGGGCGAATTCTGACTTTTGGAGCGCTTTACGGCCCGGTAACGCGGGATAGCAGACAAGGCCCGAATCCGTTTGGGTTGCTGTTTTTAATCATTTTAGCACCGCTATCAGCAACCGTAATTCAAATGGCGATTTCTCGCACGAGGGAATTTGCAGCAGACAGCGGTGCGGTGGAAATTACCAATAATCCCATCGGTTTAGCAAACGCGCTGCAAAAATTGGAGAAACTCGGTCATGAAATTCCGATGCACGGCAATCCTGCGATGTCGCCGCTGCTGATTGTGAATCCTTTTTCGACTAAAGGTTTGCAGTCACTTTTCCGCACTCACCCGCCGACAGAGGATCGGATTCAGCGCCTTTTGGAAATCGCGCAGCAGCAGCAAGGTTCTCCAGTGATGGCTTACGTGAGCGGAAGTTAATCAGTCGAAAATGCAGAAACAATATTTAGAAACCCGGTGTTTTGAAGCAGCCGGGTTTCTGTATGTTTATAGCGAGCGCTGTATGGAGCGACTAATTCGATAGGTAAAGGGCGATCGCTAGTATAAAACTTTTGCTTTCTTCATGACCAAACTCGCTGAATTGGATAAGCATCAAAAGCCTCATCGCGACTAATCAAAACCAGCGAATGATTTAGGGTCTGTGCTACCAGAATGCGATCGAAGGGATCTCGATGATGCAGAGGAAGACCTGCGTAAATCTCAGTGTCTTCAATTGTAATTGGTAGAATTTGAGCGTTAATGTATTGCAATTCCTTCCGCAGGTCTTCAAATGGTCGATTCAGTTGAAGCTTACCGACATTAATTTTAATAGAGATTTCCCACAGGCTGGCAATACTAAAATATAAACCTGTTTTAGTATCGATCGCTTCTTTTGCTTTACTACCTAGATTGGAATCGCCAAGCAAATACCACAGAAAGGCATGAGTATCTAAAAGGGATTCCATGTTACATATATTCCTTTAAATCTTCTAGCGGTTCATCGAAATCATCAGACATAACGATCTGACCGGCCCAACTACCATAACCATGAGGTTGTTCAATTTGTTCGGGAGATGTTTCTGTTTTGGCGTGTTTTTCAAGTAGATATTTTGCATAATGCAATATCTCTTGTTTGAGAGATTCTGGCATCTTGACGACAGTTTGAAAAATCTGTAGCTCGATAGTCATGATTTCTGTACAATTTTTACTATGTCACATTCACCAATTATACTGTAATGGCAGTCAGAAGGTATTTGGTGCGAAGGGAGAGCGCCCTGTGATTGCTCTCCCTTAATACGATTACTTGCGATCGCACAAACGCGGGTTTGTCTGTTTGCCCTGGTCTGTTTCAGTCGGCTCATCTTTCTGCAAGGCTGTGAGGATTTGAAAGCACAGCTTGAGCACAAAGAGCAGAAATCCTGCGTGGGGATTGAGGCAACTGGCAACGCCCACTACTGCAAACTCGACAATTTTGATCCACTTTTTCTTGTGGGAAGCTTTCATGAGATCTACCTTTTTCTTGAGCTTTCAACAAGATGCCAAAATTTACCGAGGAAGCTGGTTCAGGTCATGTCCAACGGCTTGTCATATTCTGTCCAGGTTCTGTTCGGGTTCTGTTCAGGTGGCTATGATAGTTAAAAGACTAAAATAGTAACTATGGCTGGAAAGGCGATACCATCGCTCAAACTATCGACTGAAGGAATTAAAAAAGCGAATGAGGCTCTGGCAAATTTATTTGTCACGAAGTCAGATTTAGCAACCCACATCAGTAATTCTCGTAGAAACAAGAAAGGGGCATCTCCAAAAAATACGACGGCCATCTCGCGGACAACGATTGATGAGTTTTTTGACGGCTCTCCCAAAAATGCCAAGATTTTCAAAGAAATCTGTGCTGCGCTCAAGCTGAAGTGGCAAGATGTTAAGGCCGATGTGCCTGAAGGATGTGAACCTCAGCCTTTAGCCTCACTTCCAGCCAATATTCAGACGAGAAATATTTGGAGCCAAGCCAACGATCTTGATGGGTTGGTGCAACAAGTACGATCGCGCCTCCCCAATGACATCCAAGGCTTAAATGGCACGATGCCACTTTGGGGTGTCGATCGTGGGGTGCCGTTCGGTGATTTGTTTGTGGATGTCTATATTCTGGAGAAACTGAGCAATAGTCGTAAGTCTGAACTTGATGACTTGTGGCAGGATTTCAGCAACAATCCCAGCTATCGCAGTTTAGATCGCATTGGCTTGGGCAGGGAACGGCAACGGGTGTCAGGCTTAGAGGTGGTGGCGAAGAATACAAACCTGATGGTGGTGGGCAAACCCGGTTCAGGAAAAACCACATATTTGCAGCGAGTGGTTACGGAGTGCAATGCAGGAAAATTACAAGCGCACCGGATTCCGGTTTTGATTAGGCTGCGGGATTTTGTGAAGGATGGACGTGAGGTTCTCTCTGCCCTAAAGCTTTATCTAGAGAGGTGTTGGCAGTTATCAGATTCAGAAAGCCTAATAAAGCAAGGTCGGGTGCTGGTTCTGTTGGATGGCTTAGATGAGGTGACGGGGGAGGATGGGAAGAATATCACCAACGAAATTAAGAAGTTTGCTCGTGCCTATCCGCAGGTGCAAGTAATTGTGACGTGTCGAACGCAGAGTTTTACGGGCGAAATGAGCTGGAAATCTCTAAACTTTCAGTTTGTGGAAGTTGCGGATTTTAATGAACCTCAGGTGCGAGCGTTTTTAGAACAGTGGTTTAAGGCAGTGATAGGGGATGAGTTGGTGGGACTGACGAAGGCACAGAAGTTTCTGGAGCAGCTTTTTAGAGAAGAGAATAAGCCGATTCGGGAGTTGGCGATTACTCCGAGTTTGCTGAGTTGGATCTGTGCAGTATTTCATCAGACTGTGAAGTTTTACTCGAAGCGATCGAAGCTTTATGAAGAGGGCTTGGAGTTGCTACTGGAGCTGTGGGACAAGTGGCGGGAGATGGAGCAAGATAAGATTTATCGAGTTTTGTCAGTGGACCGAAAGTTGGAGTTACTGATTTATCTAGCGGTGAAGAACTTTGAGCAGATTGAGTCGAATTATATGACCACAATAACTACAGTAACAACAGCCTCCCAACTGGCTGATTACTACATCTGGTTCGCGAATGACGTAGGCTCCTACCTCAGCAACCACAAGCTACAAAAACTATTGTACTATGCCCAAGCATGGTATCTAGCCTTTGAAGATACACCGCTTTTTGATGAAGATTTTGAAGCCTGGGTGCACGGGCCAACTATCCCGGCTTTATTTTACGAATACAAAGAACAATTTGGGTTTAAGCCAATTCTCAAAGAAGTCGAAAAACCAGAATTTCCACAGGAAGTACAAGAGTTTTTAGACGAGTTATCCGACGAGTATTTCTTTTGCGATGCTTATGAGTTAGAATTGATGGTGCGACGCGAAGACCCTTGGATTAAGGCGAGAGGTGACTTGCCAAAAGATGAACCTTGCCATGCTATTATTACGAAGGAATTAATGAGAGAATTCTACAAAACCCGTGTCATCGAAGAAAATTAAAAAAGCAGATATACGTCGCCAGCAATCTTTATCTAGCATCAAGCGTCTAGATGTACAAATACCCGCAGGAATTAGTTTTTATTTCAGATATTATCAGGATGATAAAGATAAATTTTCACTTGCCGATCGCGATTCGAGATATCTAGGATCTCTATTGAGAAGGCTGCGCGATTGATCACAATTGAAATCTCAAGAAATTATCAATAATCAGAGTAAAAGCCTGCGCTGTCATGGAATAGTCTGGCAAGATACAACAGAACCTAATGGTTTCGGCATTCCCAATGAAGATCAGCTAGTAAATATCCCCTACCAGTTTCAAATATCTGCTAATGAATACGGCAGGGTGCATGGATTTTTTAGTGAAAATATTTTTTATATTGTCTGGTTAGACCCAGAGCACAATCTTTACAGTTGAAATTATTATAAATTTTGGGGTAGTCAATCAAAAAACGCAGATGATATTGCACTCATCTGCGTTCATCTGCGTTCATCTGCGGTTTAATTAAACCCTATTAAACTGAAGCCGCAACCTTATCTAAAGGCCGCACTTGACCGAGGAATTCGCGAAGTGCGTCACCTTCCACCACCTCAGTTTCCAACAGTTTCTGCGTAATTGTTTCCAGCAATTCTCGATTTGCTTTCAGAATATCCAAAGCTTGCTGGTGTGCAGTTTCGACAATTTCCTTCACTTCTTGGTCGATCGCCTCAGCAGTCTGAGCACTTACCGCACGGCGGGCATTTCCCATACCGTCATTGAGGAACATTGATTGTTGACCTCGATCGTAAGCTAGAGGCCCCAAAACCTTACTCATCCCGTAAGTCGTCACCATCCGTTCAGCTAAATCAGTCGCCCTTTGCAAGTCATTTGAAGCGCCAGTAGTAATGCTACCAAACACAACTTCTTCCGCCGATCGCCCGCCCAACAAAGTCGCAATTTGACCCCGCAATTCCGACTCATCTAACAAGAAACGGTCTTCAGTCGGTAACTGCAAAGTATAACCCAAAGCAGCCATACCGCGAGGGACGATCGAGATTTTGGCAACTTCGCCATTACCCGTCATCAAAGCGCCAACCATTGCGTGGCCGACTTCGTGATAAGCAACAATGGTTTTCTCCTTTTCATTGAGCACGCGGCTTTTCTTTTCCAAGCCCGCTACAATCCGTTCGATCGCCTCTGCAAAGTCTTCCTGTGCTACAGTTAGGCGTTTGTTGCGCCCCGCCAACAAAGCAGCTTCATTCACCAAATTTGCCAAATCTGCGCCGGAAAAACCGGGGGTGCGAGTGGCGATCGCCTTCAAATTAATATCCGGGCCCAACTTCACTTTTCGAGCGTGAATGTTCAAAATTGCTTCGCGGCCAGATAAATCCGGGCGATCGACTAAAACTTGGCGATCGAAGCGACCAGGACGCAACAAAGCAGCATCCAAACTTTCCGGGCGGTTAGTTGCAGCCAGCACAATTACAGTAGTATTGCCCGCAGCAAAACCGTCCATTTCAGTTAACAGTTGATTGAGAGTTTGTTCGCGTTCGTCATTCCCGCCGTACATACCGTTACTGCTGCGGGATTTGCCGATCGCGTCCAATTCATCAATGAAAATAATACAAGGAGCCTGTTTCTTAGCCTGCTCGAATAAATCTCTAACTCTTGCAGAACCAACACCTACAAACAGTTCCACAAACTCCGAACCCGAGATGCTAAAAAACGGGACGCCAGCTTCACCAGCCACTGCTTTTGCTAACAGAGTTTTGCCAGTTCCCGGAGGTCCGACTAACAGCACGCCTTTCGGAATTCTCGCACCGATTGCCGTAAATCTGTCGGGAGTTTTCAGGAATTCCACAACTTCGACTAATTCAGTTTTAGCCTCTTCTACTCCAGCCACATCAGCAAAAGTAATTTTCGCCGATTCGCCTTCTACATAGACCTTAGCTTTGCTTTTGCCGATCGAGAGCGCGCCCTGAGGGCCACCACCCTGCCTGTTCATAAAAAATTGAAAAATCGCCACAAAAATCAGCGGCGGAACCACCCAGCTTAAAACACTGCCGATCCAGCCATTTTTAGCCGGCGGAGTTGCCGCAAATTCAACGCCTTTTTCTTGTAAAAGTTGAGGCAATTCCAGGTCAAAAATCGGCGTAGTAGTGAGCACTTGACCGGGTTTGTCGCCTTCGCCTTTGAGTTGGTAGCGAATTTCATTTTGGCCTACCGAAGCTCGGACTACATCTTGTTCTTGTACTTGATGGACGAACAAGCTGTAAGGCACTTGCGGAATTTGGGGACCGAACAAATTCGGTAAAAAGATGTTTGCCAGCAAAAACAAACTTGAGAGCAATAACAAAATATTGCTAATTTGCCGAAAACGAGGTGGTTGGGGCTGGTCTTTAATGGCCATTGATAACTGTCATCCTTTGATTTAAACCAGTTTTATTCCTCTATTTTCTCATCCAATACCCACACACTGTTAAGCGGATTTCCTCACTCTATCGGTCGGTTAACCCGGTACCAGGGATTGGCTATTCTTAACAAGGTTTTTTTTTACGAACCGCGAAGACGCGAAGGACACGAAGGAAGGGAAGAGAAGAGCGTTATAGTATGTAGGGTGCGCGGAAGCTCATCTGAGCTTTATGCAGCTTCTGGGTTTAAATCAATCATTTCCCAAGTAGTATAAGTGCCGATCGCACCCCAAATCGCGTAAGGCAAAAGTAACAAAGCGGCGGTTTGAGAAATCGGCCAAACAGCCAAGGTCAGCACAAGTCCCAAAATCTCGCCAGCCCCTCCCAAAATTGTCCCTACTTTGAGACTTTTGGCTCTGAGAGTAGCAGGAATATAAGCAACTGTGACAATTTCTAAAAGCAAGTACAAAGCCATCAACAGCCATGTTTTAAGGCTCCCTGGCTCCTGTTCCCACACGAAAGTAGCGCTGCCGGCCCCGCAAGCAAAAATCACCGTCCAAATTAACGGAATAGCAGGCTCAAAAAACATCCAATCCGGTCTTTTAAGTTTGACTGCCCAGTTAATATCGCGCAGTTTAAAAAACAGAGTGCCGAAGGCGACTGAGAAAGTCACCCCGCCGATAATCATCCAAGATTCAATCATGGTTTTCAACTTTCAAATTGCTCGATCGCTCATTAAGTCGATCGTGTCAAATCAAAGCCGAACTTTGATCCGCCTTTAGTAATAACTTTTGTAAAGCCCGATGCAATTCTCGCTAACCGCCCGACACATTCTTAGCAAACTCATCGCGTCCAGACACCAAATTAGCTGGAACGCCGTTAGGGTAATTTTCCGTGATTAAAGCTTGCAACTTTTGAACTCGGTTTTCAGGGTTTGGGTGAGAACTCAAAAACTCCGGCGGCGCTTCGCCCTTCCTAGCGGCACCGAGAATTTTCATCACCTCAACAATACCTCTAGGATCGTAACCCGCTTCCGTCATAAACCGAAAACCGAGCCGATCGCTCTCAAGTTCGTCGGATCTACCGTACCGCAAACCGACAACTTGATTGACAGCTTGAGCAATTAATGCTGCCTGCTGACCGCCCCCGCGATCGTCGCTAGTAGCCACCCCAACCGCCGTTACCAAAGACCTGCCGAACTGCTGTTTTGCCAAGTGTTCCGCACCGTGGCGCGCCACAACGTGACCGCTTTCGTGCCCGAGTACAGCAGCCAACTGAGCCTCGGAATTCAGCCGCCGCAGCAGCCCCGCAGTAATGAAAACTTGTCCGCCCGGTAAAGCAAAAGCATTGACAGTTTTGGCGTCTCGCAGCAGGTGGAATTCAAACGGATAACCCGCTTGTTTCGCGGCCGAACCGTTGACAACTCGTGCTCCTACTCGATCGAGATACTGCTGAAGACTCTGGCTGGGATAAAGCCCCCCGTGCTGGGCGGCCATTTTATCTCGCGCCTGCAATCCCAAAACTACCTCTTGGCGGGGAGAAAGCTGCACCCGCTGTCTCTCTCCTGTTACCGGATTTTGTACGTCGTTTGTAAAATATGTGATTGCCCCAAAAAATGCCATTAATAGCCCGATCGCGGCTCGAAATAAAAATTTATTCACAGGTTTTTACCTAAAAAGTTTCGCGATTAGATTACTATGGTGACAGCTTTCTCGACATCTGTCTGAAGTATTAATAATGGAATATTGTGGTAGCAATTATTGCAGGACTTCTGAACAAGGCTTTTTAAAACGAACCGCGAAGGCGCGAAGGACACAAAGGAAGAGAAGAGAAGAGAAGAGCGTTATATTTGTAAATGGTTGGTTAAGAGTTAGTTAATGATTATTACTTCACAATCGATTTAAGATTATCTCGCTGTTTTCTTCCTTCGCGCCCTTCGCGTCTTCGCGGTTCGTTTAAAAAAAAAATACCCATTTCCAATGTTTCAAACTACCCGCCGCCGCCTAGCTATTTGGTACACAGCCGTTACTGCTGTATTGTTGCTTGTATTCGCCACTGGTTTCTATTTCTACGTCCGCCATACTTTGATCGATCGCATTGATGACACGCTCAATCATGTTGTCGAAGTTATAGAGCGAACTCTCGTTATCGAACCGCTAACTTTCCCTACTACCAAAGATAAAAATAAGTTGCAAGTTAATATTCAAGCCAGTTTTCCAGATAGCACGGATGCAGTAGAAGACGACCACATTGATTTAGAATGGTTCAGTCCTACGGGCGAATTGCTGTG
Organism: Microcoleus sp. C2D2; assembly: GCF_036702495.1. Classification (NCBI taxonomy): domain Bacteria; kingdom Bacillati; phylum Cyanobacteriota; class Cyanophyceae; order Oscillatoriales; family Microcoleaceae; genus Microcoleus; species Microcoleus sp. C2D2. The sequence goes on from NZ_JAUBTO010000062.1 coordinate 38,572, forward strand.
GTCTACTTTATCGGAACCGCTGAATATTCCCATTCACGCTAACCGCACCGGCGAAACAGTTTGGATAATTAATAATAAGTTGCAGTCGGATCAAAACTATTCTCTCAGACAAGTAACGCAGCGAGTACAAATCGGCCGCCAAGTTCTGGGATATTTGCGAGTCAGCCATCCTTGGTTTGAAGTGACAAAACCCATCCGCCAATTAATTCTCGATTTGATTTTGGGCGCGGGTTTAACTCTAATTTGCGTTGCAGCTATTGGCTGGCTGCTGTCGGGTTTGGCGATGGCACCGGTGCGGGAGTCTTACGGGCGTCTCAAACAGTTTACCGCTGATGCTTCTCACGAACTCAGAAATCCGATCGCTACTATTCAAACTAACGTCCAAGTAGCTTTGGCGGAACCGGATATCGAACCGCAGCAGCATCAACAGCTACAAGTTATCGAACGCCTTACCCGCCGTTTGGGGCGCTTGGTTGACGATTTACTGTTTTTAGCAAGACAAGATAGCGGCATCGTCCAGCAGCAGTGGATTGATGTTCCCCTCGATGCTTTGCTGATGGAGGTAATTGAAGAACAACAGGCGATCGCCACTACCCAAAATCTCTCTCTTTCTTTGGAAATTGTCGATCTGCCCAACGCTGAGGACAACTTTACACTGTTGGGAGACTGGGATCAACTAGCCCGACTGTTTACCAATCTCGTCAGCAACGCCGTGCAGTACACGCCATCGGGGGGCGAAATTGAAGTAGAATTGCAACTTGCAGCTAAAAACAAAAGAAATTCGCCGATGTTAAATCCAGCCCTGCAAATAAAAGTAACAGACACCGGCATCGGGATTTCCGCAGAAGCCCTGCCACATTTGTTCGATCGATTCTACCGCGCAGATCCCGCCCGCACCCACCGCAGCGCCGCTGGTTCCGGTTTAGGATTAGCCATCGCCAAAGCAATTGTCGAAAATCACCGCGGCCAAATCCGCATTGACAGCCAAGTCGATCGAGGTACCGCCGTTACCGTCACCCTCCCCGCCCACAAATCAGAAGCATCTCACCCTTAAAAATCCTCTCGGACCCTCGGACTCTCGGACTCTCGGACCCTCCTCTGCGCCCTCTGCGCCCTCTGCGGTTTAAAAAAAATCTACCCCTCAAACCCTTATTCTTCCTACCTCGCGCCCAAACCCAGCTATTAAAATTCATTTCCGCCATAGATTAACATAAACGTTGTTGGAAAACCTCGATCGAACTCGTGAGGAGTTATTTATGTTTCGCCACAATCTACCGTTCAAAAAAATCAGCTTGCTAGCAGCCACCTGCGGGGGTTTACTCGTTAGTCTCGCAACACTTTCTCAGGCAGGCGGCCCCCCGCCCCAACAAGGAAAACCCGTTTCCCAACCCGCAGCTACTGAAGAACCCGTCAGCCAACCGACTCCGGCTGCCAGCCCCAGCCCCAGCGGGATGCCCTCAACAACCACAGACGCACCTCCCCGCTTCCCAATGCCCAGTGCGCGAGTTACGCCTGCCGAAGGCATGATAGTAATTAAACTGGTGAATACCACCAATGCTGTCATCAATTATCAAATCGTAGGCGTCACCCCGCAGCGCACTCTGGGCGAACAATCGGAAATTTTGCTTAAAAGCATCCAAGTGCCAATCACCCTCACTTACCAGCGCCCAGACGGCGGATTGCTGCTGGTTCGCCCCCAAGCCACCGCGATGCCGGGAATGTTGCAAGTCAGTTTCGGCGCGACAACTGACTTGGCCACTGATACAAAATCGTTGGAAATTCAGGAAGATGGCAAGGTAATTTTGAATTAGTCATTAGTCATTAGTCATTAGTCATTAGTCATTAGTCATTAGTCATTAGTCATTAGTCATTAGTCATTAGTTATTAGTTATTAGTTATTAGTTAGCTGCTCTCAATAACCAATAACCAATAACTAATACCTAATCTGACTTATGTCTTAGTCCCCCTCTGCTGGGACTTTGTTTTTGTAGACGCGATTTCAATATCCGAATTAACCATCGACAACCGGGCGAGGACACCGCACCGTGCCGTTTCCCTACGCGAAAATATCGATACCGAAAACGTCCTAGCACGGGCGAGGAATCGCCCGCCCTCGCCCTCAATCGGATGTAACCCTCCCCCTAATTTTAGGGAAAGGGTACGGCGCCCTCTCCGGATTTCGGGTAACGGGTAAAATCAACCGGATTGGATGATGAAATTGCCCGATCGCACTCGCGATCGGATATAACTGAGACGAAGGTTTGACTCTTAAGCAATTTCAATCGCCCAGTAACAACGGAGGTGACTTAGTAAAAGGTAAATCCTCGTTGACAGCATCAATTTCTTCCTGTTCTCTTTCGTTGATTTGACCTATATAAGACTTGAGAATTTGCGCCAGACGGTTGTTATAAAATCGGTGCAAACTATAATTTGGCGTAGCTGGAAAGCCGCGCCGTTTTTTGTGCCGTCCGCCCGCACCGGGATCGAAGCTTTGGATGCCCCGATCGATCGCCCATTCGATCGGCGTATAGTAGCAAGCATCGAAGTGCAAGCAGTCGATTTCCTCCAAACTTCCCCAATAACGCCCGTACAGCCGATCGCCCTTATACAAACAAAAAGACATACCCACCGGGTGTCTGTCATCTTCCTTGTCGTAGGCGGCTACAAATAAAACTCGATCGCGATAATTGTGGTGCAACTGTTCAAAAAATCGCTTAGTCAGATACTTGCTTCCCCACCAACCAAATTTGTCGCAAGTATTCTCATAAAAAGCATACATTTGAGCAAACATGGCTTGGGGAATTTCATCGCCAGTCAGCGTTTTTACCAACAAACCAGCTTGGTCAACTGCTTTGCGTTCGCGTTTGATATTGCGGCGCTGGTTGGCATTAAATGCGCCTAAATAATTGTCAAAATTTTGATAGCCTTGATTTTGCCAAATATAGCTGTGGTGCAGCCAACTGCTGAAACCGTGCCGTTCCATTCTTTCGCGCCATTCGGGATCGACATAAAGGAAATTGCAGCCGGAGATATTGTGGCGATCGCAAAAATGGTCGATCGCGCTTACCATTACGGACGTTAACTCGTCTTCATCTTCCCCGTCGGCAATCAAAAACCGATAGCCCTCAGCCGGAGTAAACGGCGTCATTCCCATCAATTTCGGATAATATTTAATGCCCAAACGTTGAGCTAAATCGGCCCACTGATTGTCGAACACAAATTCGCCGTAGCTGTGGCTTTTGACATAAAGTGGCGCGCCAGCAATCAACTGTTTGTCTCGCCACACAGTCAAGTGATGCGGCAGCCAACCGGTTTTACCTGTCGCACTGCCGGAGACTTCGAGATTGTTAAGCCAATCCCATTCTAGAAATGGAGTTTTTAGTGGCATCGCCAAGGCATCCCACGACGCTTGCGGGATTTCGCCTATTTTGCTAATCCAGGCTACAGAATATTCAGATTTTGGCTGTTTCAGCATAGGGAGATTTGAGCGTAGAGCGATCGAACTTCATTTAACTTAATATAATTTCCCATGTTCCACACTTGTTCGACACTTGTTACCAGGCAGAGCCTGGTAACGCAGATCCAGAGGCTCTGCCTCGATTTTCCTTGCGCTTGCGAGGCAGAGCCTCGCTTACATGGGTTCCCAGGCAGAGCCGGGGAACCAGTTACAACCAGTTAAATCGATCGATCGACCCGATAATGCAAAAATACCTCTTGTCCCACCTGTTTAACCGCCAAAAGTTCCAATTTTGGAGCTAAATCCGCCAAAAAACCCTTTCCCTCAACAGCCGTCGGTGCATCCGCGCCGCCCAAAATTAACGGGCACACCGTCAGCCAAAGTTCGTCTACCAAGCCTGCTGCCAGCACAGACGCTACCAGTTTTCCCCCGCCCAGAATCGCCAAGCGTTTGATATCGAAGTTTGCTAGCTGTTGAAACGCATCAATCCAATCAATCTCTCCACCTGCGGTTTTCGCATAGATAATTAGATCGAATTGAGATGTTGCACCATTCTCAATAAGCCTTTTATGAACAGGCAAGATGCCTGTTTCACAAGAAAATTCAGCTCTTGTGGAACGGGCATCTTGCCCGTTCTTGAGAGGAGACGGCAATGCCGTTTCCCTACTGTCTTGCCCCGTCAGCAGCCACCGAGGCACCGGTTGCTGGAAAAATCGCAAGTTTGGGTCAAATTGGGCCGATCGCGAACATACAATTTGCACCGGTTGTGGGGGCTTCCCTTGCAGTTCCCTCTGTTTGACCAATTCCGGCGAAATCACTCTCATCGTCGTCCCATAAGCCTGTAAAGTGCCGTTGCCGAACAAAACGGCGTCACTTGCTGCTACTTGCTGTTCGAGGTGGGCTTTGTCGTTGGCAGAACCGAATCTCGCGGGCGATCGTACTGCATCGGCAATTTTACCGTCAGCACTGATTGCGAGTATTACTGTTGCGTAAGGTCGATCGATTTTATCTGTCATTAATTTCTCAGTCCTGGACGCACCGGTGCTCAGAAACCGGGTTTTTTAGCAAAATCTTTCGTTGTCCCCCACAGATTAGGTAAAAAACCCGGTTTCTTTGGGAAAAATGCGTGAGTCCTGTTTATCAAATTTTCAACATGATAACGGCAAAAGAGGACAGGGCGGTGCCGTTTCCCTATCCCAAAAGAGCGATCGCCCGTTGCCGGAAAAGTCGATCGCCCGTTTGCACTAAAATTTTTTGGTATCCGCTCAATAAATCGGGGTAACAGCAAAAAAGAAGGTTCACAATCTAGGCACAGCATGGTAGAATATAAAGC
>NZ_JAUBTO010000063.1:0-43299 GCF_036702495.1 Microcoleus sp. C2D2
ACCTTGACGCAAAATTGCACGTAGTACCCATCAGCACGACGCACGATACGAACCCGTTTGATTAACTCAACTGGGTAGGTGTGAATATCCCATTTTCCCAGCAATTTAACCTCACCAATACCTTTTTTATCGATGAAGTTAATACGACGTTTTGATGGGTTCAACTTCCATCCCGATTGCTTGTACTCAACAGAACGACAATTCTTTTTGAACCTTGGATAACCTTTCTTTCCAGGTTTTTTCTTTTTGCAGTTATCGAAAAACCTGTTAATTGCGCGTTCTACATTCTCAACCGATGCTTGACATGCATGGCTGTTTAAGTCCTTAACAAAGTCGAATTCTGCTCGTAGTTGAGTGTTGTACTGGTACAGTTCTTTTTTGCCACAACCGCGATTATCCATCCAATAACGCAATACTTTGTTACGCACAAACTGACTTGTACGAATAGCTTCGTCTATGAACTTGGCTTGACTGGGTTTAACCACTGCTTTGTACTCCAGCACTAACACTCTTGAATCACCTCCTTTTGTTTGATAGCATATATCTAGTATATACGGCATATCTAAATATGGCAACCAAAAAACGATTAAAAAATATACCAATTTTGCATGATGAGGTGAAAACAAAAAAAACAGTAGTATTAACCCCTACGGCTTGGGAGACCATGAAAGTAGAAGCCCGCATTAGAGGGATTAGCATTAGTGAGTTGATAGAGGAGTTTGGGCGCAGTTTAGTAAATAAAAAGCCGTCCTAGAAGGACGGGGCTTGTATCCCATTATCTTGGTCAGGTCAAAAGTGCGTGGGGGACTGTACTCTGGGCCGAATGCTTTCTGCTCGATCACGATCGCTTGTCAACCGCCGCCAGCAAGCGCAGACTTCCGTCTTGAATCTGCACTGCTTTGACCGTTCCCACAGCAACTCTTTGTTGACCGTTAGCCATCGCTACCTCAATCTTAATCTTGGGGTCAGCCTGCAATCCCAGGCGCCCCCACAGCCACTTGACTTGGGTAGCAGGAAAAGAGCGTACTTCTACATCCCAAAAGGGCGAATTAACCCAGCGGCTACCGTCGTAAAAACTCGCTACTTGCACCTGATACCAAACTTGTTGTGCGGCCAATTTTAACTCGTTTTTCGGTTCTGGTTCCAGCCACTCAGCGGGATTGATACTGCTAATTAAAGTAGCAGAACCCTGAATTTGACTCTTGTGGTATTCTAAACTTTCAGCCTGAGAAACGGCTTCCTGAAGTTTGTTGACTAAATTCCGAATTCGACTTCTTGTTTCGCTGTCAGTATCTGATTGCTGGTCGAGCCAATTCATCGCCTCGCGAGTTCCGTCTTGAGAGGCTACAATCAGGGCGCCCCAAGCCTTGACATCGGCGTCGGCGGAATTCACTCTCAAGGCGGCGTCTACGCGGTTCCAGATCCGTCCGCCGTCATTTTTGAGGGTTGTGGCAATTTCGTTACTGTTGCTCGCATCGGCTTCAAATACTTGCAAAGCTTGAGTCCAGCGGCCGTCGATCAATTCTGCGAGAACTTGTTGACCGGGACTGGCCCAAGATGCGATCGCCTGAGCCCGGGTAATTTTAGCGTGAAATTCGATCGTTTCTAGCTGAGCTTGCGCGACTGCGGGCCAATTTTTGCCGGCTTTCCCTTTCGCCACACGCATAACATTTAATGCTGGAGACCACAGCCCGCTTTTGGCGAGTCGCAGCCCATTTTTGTATGTCTCGTCATTGAAGGCAAATTCTTCTAAAGAAATGGCGGTTAACTGAACTGGGTTCGGCAAAAATTTGCGCGGGCCAATTTGATAAAGGGTAAATTGCGGCTCTAAACCAACTGTTTGGTCGATCGCCAACTGCGGGTTTTCCCCCTTAACAATTTGCTGCCAATTCGGCGCTTGTCCGGCCGCACTCGCCCACTCCAACAGGGAGATTAAATGATTTTGGCTGGGGTTGTAGCGAACGACTTGTCCGTAGGGAATTTTCTTGTCGCCGCGCTTTAGTTGACCGCTGACATTAAACCAAATGCCGGAGGCGGGGGGCTTTCCGTCAAAGCGGCGCAGTTCTGTTAGGGGTAGCGACTGATTCGAGGCTTGATTGTTAGATGTAGAGTCAGCTAAAGAAGCCATGACAAAAGATTCCGCAGGGCCTTCTACGTTCATAGAACTTGCTAGCTGAAAATACTGCTCTTTATCGGAACTGCGATCTGGAAGCTGCACCCGCTTGTACACGCGAAGTTCGACAATTTGACGGCAAGGATTTTTGCAAACAGTAGAAGCTTTAACAGTTCTTTCTACCATCACCGGCAATAGCAAATCGGCAATAGAATTATCGCCGGATCGATCGACGGGAAGCGGGAGGGGTTCTCCGGTTACGAATCCCAATTTGCGGACGCTGGCTTTGATTTGATCGAGAGTTTCGATGGAATCTCTGCTACCTGTAGGCAGGCGCGACCATTCCGGCACAAACTGAGAGATCAACTTGTTGCCGTTGGGATCGACAATTAGCTGATAACTCAGCCAAGCGCCGCCTCCCATCAAAGCTGCACAGCCACACAAAACGCTGAGGGCTGTCAAATTTGCTACCAGTCTTTTCCAGGGATATCTGGCGCGAGTTGGGGGAGTAGGTATTAGAAGCTGGGACTCTTGAAGATTTTTGGGGCGTCGGGTTTGGCGACGGCGTCTTGTCGGAGGAGGAGCAACTTTTCGATTTTCTGGGGGTAAGGCTCGATTTTTTGAGGGGTTAATTTTGTGTTCCATCGTCCCATTTTAGAATTTAGATTTTAGAATTTAGAGTTTAAATTTGCAATAGCCGATCGTACTGCCGACCTATGATATCCCAGGTGTATTGGCTTTCAACGAGCGATCGGGCGCTGACAGAGAGATCCTGTCTTAGCTGCTGATTTTCAAACAAACTGGTAATCGCCTCAACATACTCGTGAACTTTGTTCGCCCGCAAGGCCCTTCTCGGTTGTGGGCCGCCATCGACGACTAAACCCTCCAAACCTCGATCGCTGGCAACGACGGGGGTTCCCGCTGCCATCGCCTCCAAAGTTTTATTTTTAATCCCAAAACCAATCCGCATCGGCACCACACAAACAGCAGCTTGATGCAAATATTCTGCCACCCTTTGCACCCGACCTACTACTTGAATTCCCGGGAGTTTCCCCAAGGCGAGCACGGACGGGACTGGCGAGGCCCCGACTAGGGTGAGGGTGGCATCAGGATACCGCTGCTGCAAAGCCGGCAGTATTTGCAAACTGAGAAACCGCGCGGCGTCAATATTGGGCAAATTGTTCATGGCGCCTGCAAAAATTAAGGTGTGTCCTCCCGGATCGATCGACCTGTAGGGAAATTGGACCAAATCCACGCCGTTAGGAATTACCTCAATGGGAGGTACAAAAAAATCTTGTTTTCCTCGCACCCGAACCCGAGGCGACAGCAATTCTAGGAGTTGCTCTCTGTCTGTGGATGTTGTCGCGACAATGCGGGAGAATTTGGAACAGTAGCGTTTTTCGTAGCGGGCGAGTAGCGGTAAATTTAGTCGATCGCGCAGGGGTTTTTCCGAGGTGCCGGTTGCTAACATTTCCCTGCAAGTTCCCCAAACGGAACTGTGAATGTTTGCCACTGTCAGCACTTTTTGCCGCCATTCCGGACGCACGTAAATCTCGTTAACGCTGTGTTCGCAGGTGACAGCATCGCATTTGCCTGCTGTTACCAATTCGTCTGCCCAATTCTGCATTGCTTGGGAGTAGCTTGAGAGTACGTTCGGAGGCGTCCCGGACAACAAAAATCGACCGAATCTGTGGAATTTTCCTATTATTTCAGAGAACCCCCCCTCAGTCCCCCCCTTGTTAAGGGGGGGAGGCAAGAAGCTCTCCTCAAGCCCCTGGTGCAGAGTTTGCCCCCCCTTGCCAAGGGGGGGTTGGGGGGGTACTTGCGGGGAAGCCAAGAAGCGCTCCTCAAGCCCCTGGTGCAGAGTTAGCCCCCCCTTGACAAGGGGGGGTTGGGGGGGTACTTGCGGGTTGGGAAAAACTGCCAATTCTGCAACTTGCTGGCGCAATGCGTCGATTTGTGCGTCGGTGACATCGGGCGATCGCACTGTACCGAGAATTACATTATGCCGCAGGCTCAAGTATTGCAATAAATTAAACGTCCTTACCTGAGTTCCTCCGCGGCTTGGCGGATAGGGAAAAGTCGAGGAAAGCATCAAAATCTTCATGGGATGTGGGATAAATAAAGTTGCCGCTTGCGCGATAAAATTGATTAATAAAAGGTTTTTAACAATCCTCGCACCTATGGACGAATTATCTGTTAAGGCGCTGCTCGAAGACTTGAAAAAGCCCGACGAAAGCGTGCGCGATCGGGCAACTACAGAACTCTGGCGCACTTGGTTTAACCAGAAGGGTGAGTATGGGATGCAAATTCTCAGGCGATCGCAAGTTTCGCTGGATGCAGGCGATGTTCGCCACGCTTTGGATTTGCTGACGAAACTGATCTCCGAAGCGCCGGATTTTGCGGAAGCTTGGAACCGGCGCGCCGTACTTCACTATACCCAAGGAAATTATAAAAAGTCGCTCCACGACTGCCAAACCGTCCTCAAACTGAACCCGGTTCATTTTGGGGCGCTGCACGGTCTGGGTTTGTGCTACGCTGCCTTGGGAGAATACATAAATGCTATTCAAGCTTTTCGCCGCGCTTTGGAAATTCAACCTTTTGCTTTGGTGAATCAAAAGTTAATTCTCGAATGTACAGCTCGTTTGAGTTGAAATCAACTGTGGAGGGAAAGAAGAAGGAAGAAGGAAGGAGGAAGAAGGAAGAAGGAAGAAGGAAGAAGGAAGAAGGAAGAAAATCAATGGTTTCAGAATTTTTTCGCAAACTCAAATCTCAAATCTAAAATTGTCTAAAGTACCCAAAATTAGCGTTTGCATTCCTACTTGCAATCGAGTGGATCTGCTGGCTTGTGCGATCGCCAGCGTGCTAGCTCAAAGTTATACCGATTTTGAATTAATTGTCTGCGATGACGGTTCTACTGACAGCACTCCTCTGTTGATGTCGGAATTTGTCGATCGCGGGATTCGCTACATTCGCCACGCGCAGAATATCGGCAAGAGTAATAATATGCGATCGGGCTTTGCGGCGGCAAGGGGCGAATATTTTATCAAGTTTGACGATGACGATCGCCTGAGCGCGCAATTTTTAGAGCGGACATCGGCTATTTTAGATAAAGACCCCAGCATCGATTTTGTCAGTACCGATCACTGGGTGATCGACATTCACAATTATATTGACGAAAACCAGACGAAACTGAATTCGCAGCGGTGGGGGCGCACCGAGTTATCGCCGGGAATTATTGAAGATTTGCTCTCTGCAGTGTTTCTGAGGCAGAGTTTGCAAATAGGGGCGACTTTGTTTCGGCGCCGCGCTCTGGAAGAAGTCGGATTTCTGCGGCCGAATTTGCAAAATTGCGAAGATAACGATTTGTTTGTGAGACTTGCGATTGCGGGCAAAAAGTGCTATTACTTGCCGGAGCTGTTGATGGAGTATCGAGTTCATGCAGGACAGCAAGGAGTCGATCGGGCAATTCCGTATTTAAGCGATAAATTGCGCTATTTGCTCGGCTACGAATTTGATTCCGAGAAGTTGGAAACAGTCAGGCTCAAAAGGATTGCAGAAACTCAATTAGCGCTAGGTTTGCGACTGATTGAGGTGGGTGAAACTGCAAAAGGGCGCCTGATGGTGCGGGCAGGAAAGTCTGTTTCTGCGGCGAAAATGTGGGCGGGTTTGGGATTGTCGCTGCTGCCGGTGGAGTGGCGGGGGAGGGCTTTTGCGGCTGTGCGGGAGTTGTTGAAACGCCAGTTCTGAAGGCGTAGGATTTCTACAGAATACGCGGCGGTTGAAACTGCGTCTCTACACACAAAACCCGCAAGGCAAGGGTTGAAGAGTCGGCGGTTAACATTACGTTCATAGAGACAAAACTCACCAACACGGGTTTGAATTCTTGATTTTCTTCAGTCCCCTCTGCTAGGACGAGAGGCAAGTGTAGACGAGGTTTTAACCGCCGAGTCTTCTGGCGTGTCCTTCGTGCGTGCAGAAATTATATCAATTCCGGTTGCATTGGAATGATTAAACCGCAGAGAACGCTCTTAACGCAGAGTTCGAGAACACAGAGATGAATACAGGACGATGCTAACGGATTTGATATTATCCCAATGATATAGCGGGTAGCCACGGAATATCTGTAACGCCTGGGTCGTAGCCAAGTTGTTTGAGCAGTGTGGTAATTTGCCCTCTATGGTGAGTTTGATGATTGAACATATGTGCCACCAGAACCCAAGTCGGTAGCACGCGGCATTTACCATCTACATTGCTTGTGTACTCAAACGGTTGACTCAACCAGTCAGGGTTAAGATGTCTAGACCATTCTATAATTTGCCTATCCGTTCTCTCCCGTTCTGCTCTCAAAACCTCAAATTCAGCATACAGTTCTTGACCGATAACGGTAACAGAAAATGGGTGAAAAGTGAAACGACCCATCCATGCTTTGTCACCATACAGTAAGTGATTCAAAGTGCCATGAATCGACTTGAAAAAAGCACCCATATCCTGTTTGCGCTGTTCATCAGGAATTGCCGAGCAGACAGAATATATATTTTGATTCATCCAGCAATTGTACTCTGCCATTAGCTCATAGTAGCTACCGTCGTACATACTCAAAACTTAACCACATAGTGTTAACAACTTACATTATACAAATACGTCTTTCATAATACTCCTGAGTCTAATTGGTCTAGATAAATAAATTCAGGAGCTTTAACTCCCGCTTCCTCTCTAATTTTAACCAGTGCAGGCGACTCAAAGAACGCTCTTGCATCTGTTGTTGATGTCCACGCGGAGAAATGAACGATTTTGTTGGGTTCATTGTCATACTTCAAGACCTGATAGGAGCGCTCTCCAGCTTCTTTTCGGATGCTTTCAGCCAGATCGAATACCTGTTTCCAAGCTTCATAATTTTCTACTTCATGAATAATTAAGACATACTGCATAGCAATAAAGTTTATTGGAACTTTAAGTTGGTGATGCTGCAAATTATAACAGGCGATCGCACATTTTTTTGCCTAAATTGCGATCGCACCACGTCCAAAATGCCAAGCTGTCATCAATGGAAGCGATGGCTTCCCTTCGATCGCAATCACATACTTATGTATCAGGAGTTACTTGACATAATCCCCAGCCTAAAGGCATGGGGATTCTAGGCTCAAACAGCAATTGCAGGCACAGCCTGTCTGACATCGCCTAACCCAACAGTCGATGCCAAGAAAAACCAGCAAGTTATTCTTACTGGCGTTTTCATCCCTCTCATTCAGTGATTGACAGGACGGACAACGCCATTCTCTAGCAGACAAATCAAGACTTTCTAAAACGTGTCCACAACTAGAACAAGTCTTACTACTGGGATACCACTGGTCGATGAAAATAACCAGTTTCTTCTTATTTTTGGCCACCCATTCTAGGATTTGCAGGAATTCACCAAAAGCTAAGTCTGATATCTTCCTACCCCAAAGTCGTTGCATTCCTTTGAGGTTTAAAGTCTCAAAACAAAGAAGGTCGAATTTATCAGTTAGTTCATGGGCTAACTTCCAAAACCAATCACGCCTACGATGAGAAATCTCCTCATATTTGCGTACTAGATTCTTCCTTGCTCGTTCTCTGTTAGATGATCCTTTTAGTTTTTTGGAATGCTGTCTACTAGCTTTTGTGAGGGAATTTAGAGATTGCTTGAAAAATTGGGGTGACTCAATCTTAATACCATCTGAGCAAGTGAGGAATGTTTTCAACCCAAAATCAAATCCAGCGATTTTACCCGTCTTAACTTCAACTTTTGGATTACTACCATCATCAACAACCACAACCATAAACAATTCACCCAACGGAGTGCGTTTTATAGTTAAGGTCTTGACTGTTGCCTCAATCTCTCTAGACTGCCAAAATTGATAAACTCGACTACCAATCTTTACTCTATTGCCACCCAAAAACTTATAGCCTGCTTGTTTTAGGGTGAACGACTTGTATTTCTTGACCTTCTTGAATCCTGGTGGCTTAACTCCTTTATTGTTCTGGTTAAAAAATAATTGGTAGGCTTTGTCAATGCGTTGACAAATATCTTGCACTGCTTGAGAACCTACTGATTGCCAAAACGGTTTTTTTTCCGCAACTTAGCGATATGAGACTGAAGTTTTGCACAGCTTAAATGCTTGCTCCACCTTCGGTAGTACCGTTTATGGAGAGCAATACAATGGTTATAAATCACCCCAGCAGCGTTAATTGTGCGCTTGAGATGTCTATTTCTTTTGTGCTGATATAGCTTAAACTTCAGTGTTTTCATATTACCCATGATACCATAAATGGGTAGCCATTGCATAGCAAAATGAAAGAGAGGTTGAGTATACGGGTTGACCCTCAAAGGCTTGAAAAATTAAGAAGAATTGCTAAACAGAAGCGCAAGACGATGACTCAGTTGATTGAGGACTGGATTGATAGACTACAGGAAGAAAAGTCGCCCGCTTATGGGCGAGGCTTTAAACCCAGCTTTTTGGTAAAAAGTGGTTGAACGCGCGAATTATAGCGGTAAGACTCCATGCACACCGCACCCTACATAATTAGGTTATGCGTAAGTCCTGTAAAGTAGTAAACAGTTCCCCATCTAAGTTTTTCCTAAATATCGTGTCTATATTTTCTGAAATTCCGACTGTGTGGTTGCAAATTTCCCTCGTGGGTATCTGGTTGGGTTTGATTTTACTGGTAGCTGAAGGGTTAAATCGCTTTACTTCTGCCGGTCCTGAAGTATCGCGGAAGGTGATGCACATGGGTAGTGGAAATGTGATTTTGCTGGCGTGGTGGCTGGAAATACCTGGTTGGGTGGCGATTTGGGCGGGAATTATAGCAGGCGCGATCGCCCTAATTTCTTACCAAGTTCCGATTTTGCCGAGTCTTAACAGTATCAACCGCAAGAGTTTCGGGACTTTTTTCTATGCTGTTAGTATCAGCGTTCTCGTGGCTTGGTTTTGGCCGCTGCAACATCCGGAATACGGTACTTTGGGCATTTTAGTGATGACTTGGGGCGACGGATTGGCTGCTGTCATCGGCCAGAAATACGGCAAACATATTTATCGAGTTTGGGGAATGCAGAAGAGTTGGGAAGGTTCTGCAACTATGTATTTGGTGAGTTTTGCTGTTAGCAGTTTGATTTTGCTGGCAGTTCAAGGCGCAGTTTGGCAAACTTGGGCTGTGTCGGCTGTTGTAGCTTTGGTTGCTACTACTTTGGAGTCGGTTTCCAAGCTGGGAATTGACAATCTCACTGTGCCGATCGGCAGTGCTGCGAGCGCCTTTTTCCTAAATCAATTTTGGGTAAATGGTAATTGGTAATTGATAGGTTGGGTAGAAAGAAATGAAACTCAACCTATCAATTACTATTAACAGTTAACAGTTAACAGTCAACAGTCAACAGTTAACAATTAACTGTTGACTGTTCAACTGAATGCCTGTGCGGAACTCGCTAGAAACTGCCTGAATGGCGGCTCATTGTCTCGATCTAGAGCTTTTGGAGAGCGTACCTTCAAAAGGTTGAACTCCACTATTTGGATAGTTGTCATCGCTGGGGCTAAAAATCCGCACCGCTGCTTCCGAAACGTAACGCATCGCGTTTGCCAAAGATTTAGAAAGATTCATAGAATCTGCCTCTCTTATCTGGGTTCTCATAGTTTTATATTACTCTGAGTTTTTGCCTGGGGATCGGTTTAGCAATATTTATTTGAATTACTTATTAGTCTGCAACATCGAAGCAAGCTGAAGGTTTTAGGAATTACGCATTTTTGGGCGATCGACCTTTTCCTGCTAGATTTTTTATTGTTCAACTCAAGCCTGGGCGATCGCACGGACGACGCTCAGAAACCGGGTTTTCTAACTCTGTTCAAGGGCTGCAACCAAATATTTTCCTAAAAAAGCTGGAACGCTTGACTGTTTGTGGTTAATTCCTAAGATTGTTAAATTAGGTATTTTTATGGGTTTTACCATAAAATTCATGCCTAAATCCCCCTGAAATCGGCTAGTCAAGGGCGCAATCAACGAGTTATTCGGACAAATATCTGCAATCTTTATAAAATATTTACAAATATATATGGTGTTAGTCACTATAATTAAAACAAAGAAGTTTGTCCGGGGTTTTTCTTATGAAAACTACCACAGAAAGCCTGCACGTCACAGGTTTTGAGGAAATCTTAGAAGACCGGGAACTGACGGTTTCCTCAGCAGATTGCAGCCTTTTAACCGATCTCTACCAGCTCACGATGGCCGCTTGTTACGTTGGGGAAGGGCTCGACGGGCGGGCCGCGAGTTTTGAGCTGTTCGCGCGCAGGCTGCCAGAGGGTTTTGGCTACGCGATCGCGATGGGCTTGGCTCAAGTGCTCGACTATCTGGAGAAATTTCGGTTTTCTCAGTCGCAAATTCAGGCTTTGCAGTCCACTGGGATTTTTGCTGGCGCCCCGGAGCGATTTTGGACTCTACTCGCCACAGCCCGCTTTACTGGGGATGTTTGGGCGGTGCCGGAGGGGACGGCGGTGTTTGCCAATGAGCCACTGCTGCGAATTGAGGCTCCTCTGTGGCAGGCTCAGTTGGTGGAAACTTATTTGTTAAATGCGATAAATTATCAAACTTTGATTGCGACGCGGGCGGCCAGACTGCGGGATGCGGCGGGCCCGGAGGCTAAGTTGCTGGAATTCGGGACGCGCAGGGCTTTTGGGCCTCAAGCTGCTGTGTGGGCGGCTAGGGCGGCTCTGGCTGCGGGGTTCGACGGAACTTCTAATGTTTTGGCTGCTTTGAAGTTGGGCCGCAAACCTGTCGGTACGATCGCCCATGCTTTGGTGATGGCTGTTGCCGCCCTCGAAGGCAGCGAAAATCACGCGTTTGCAGCTTTTCACCGCTATTTTCCGGGGGCGCCGCTGCTGATCGATACTTACGATACTGTGGCGGCGGCGCGGATGTTGGCCGATCGAGTAAACAGTGGTGAAATGCAGTTGGAAGGCGTGCGGCTGGATTCCGGCGATTTGGCGGTGCTGTCTCGGGAAGTTCGATCGATCCTTCCGGGCGTTCCAATTTTTGCTAGCGGCGATTTGGACGATCGAGAAATTGCTAAATTAAAAAATAGCGGTGCTTGCATTGACGGTTACGGTTTGGGAACAAAGTTGGTCAGCGGTTCCCCTGTCAACGGTGTTTATAAGTTGGTGGAAATTGACGGGATTCCGGTGATGAAAGAGGCAAGCGACAAGGTAACATATCCAGGAAGAAAGCAAATTTTTAGACATCTTGAAAATGGGGAAATTCTCGGAGATTGTTTGGGATTGTCAGGAGAAACTATTAAAAATTGCAATTCTTACATACCATTAATGAACTTGGTTGTCAAGGAAGGCAAACGAGTGCAGAACCAGGAAAGTTTGGATGATATCGCCAAACGAACTGCTGCTTCTGTCGCCAGTCTTCGACCCGAAACTCGTCAACTTGACAACCCGATTTCGCCGCCGGTGGAAATTTCTACAGATTTGCGGAGTCTCACCCAAAAAACCAAAAAGAGTCATTAGTCAGTAGTCATTAGTCAGTAGTCATTAGTCATTAGTCATTAGTCATTAGTCATTAGTCAGTAGTCAACAGTCAACAGTCAACAGTCAACAGTCAACAGTCAACAATCAACAATCAACAGTCAACAGTCAACAGTCAACAGTCAACAGTCAACTATTCCCCATTACCCATTACCCATTACCGATTCCCTATGCAGAAGATTGCTCTTTTTGGAACCAGTGCCGATCCGCCCACAGCAGGACACAAAACAATTCTGAGTTGGCTTTCCCAACATTTTGATTGGGTAGCAGTTTGGGCGTCGGACAATCCTTTTAAGTCGCACCAAACTTCTCTAGAACACCGATCGGCAATGCTGCTGTTAATGATTCAAGAAATTAATTCCCCGAGACACAATCTTTGCTTGCATCCAGAACTCAGCAGTCCGAAAACGCTAAAAACTGTGGAACAAGCAAGATTCCTGTGGCCGGATGCAGAGTTGACACTGGTAATAGGTTCCGACTTGGTGGGGCAACTGTCTCGCTGGTACAAATTTGAAGAATTGTTAAAACAAGTGGAGTTGCTGATAGTACCGCGACCCGGTTATCCGTCAGAAGAATTAGATTTGTGGCAGTTGAGGCGGATAGGTGCAGAGGTGGCGATCGCATCTTTGAATGCTCCCAATGTTTCTTCTACCGTCTATCGGGAAACAGGAGACACCCAAGCTTTGACTCCGACCATCGAAGATTACATCAATAGGGAGCATTTGTACGCATGGCACGAGGCACAAAAAAGGGTGAAGGTTGCTCATTAGCTGACTTTAAAGTAGGAGTAGATAATGTGATTTTCTCCGTCGATAGCGTGCAGAACCGCTTGTTGGTGCTGTTGGTAATGCGGCAAGACGAACCGTTTATCGATTCTTGGAGTCTTCCCGGTACTTTGGTGCGACACGGAGAGTCTCTAGAAAATGCCGCTTACCGGATTTTGTCGGAGAAAATTCGGGTGGAAAATTTGTATCTGGAGCAACTGTATACTTTTGGGGAACCGGGGCGCGATCCTCGGGAATTTACCAGGGGCGATCGCTATCTTTCGGTGAGTTATTTTGCTTTGGTTCGCTTTGAGGAAGCTGAGTTAATTGCTGGGAGTGTAGTGGCGGGTGTGAGCCACCGCGTCGGCGGCATTGCTTGGTATCCCGTGCAACAAGTTCCTAAGCTGGCCTTCGATCACAATCAAATTCTCGAATACGGATATCGGCGACTGCGCAACAAACTTGAATACAGTCCGGTAGCTTTTGAAGTTTTGCCGGATCTTTTTACTTTGAGCGATTTATATCAGCTTTATACAACTATTTTGGGGGAAAGTTTTTCGGATTATTCTAATTTTAGATCTCGATTGTTAAAATTGGGTTTTTTGTGCGATACCGGTGTTAAGGTTTCCCGGGGGGCTGGTCGCCCTGCTAGTTTGTACCGCTTTGATGCGGCCGCTTTTGCTCCTTTCAAAAATAAGCCGTTGGTGTTTATCTAGCTGTTTCTTGGATGACATTCGGGGAACAATTTAGTAACATTAGAATAGAAGCTATTAAGGAGTGTAGGTGATGAAAAACCCTGATGAATGCGCTAATATTCAGGAAGTTAGGGACGAAATTGATATCATCGATCGAGAAGTGATAGAGGCTTTGAGCAAGAGATTTCAATACGTCATCGCGGCTGCAAGGTTCAAAACGAGTGAAGCTAGCGTTCGATCGCCGGAGCGCTTTCAGGCTATGTTACAGCAGCGGCGGGAGTGGGCCGGGGAATCGGGTTTGAATCCTGATGTGGTTGAAAATATTTACCGGGATTTGGTAAATTATTATATTGAGGAAGAGTTGAAACATTACAAATCTGAGTAATGTTTCCCTACATTCAAATCTAGGATTATAGGAAATTCAGTCCGTGCGGGCGGACTGTTAGGAATATTTATTAGGTGATTCGGTTATATGAAAATTGCGATCGCACAACTCAACCCTACTATTGGTGACATCTTTGGCAACTCCCACCTAATTCTGGAGGCTGCGAAAAAAGCGGAGGTTGAGGGCGCAAATTTATTGCTAACACCGGAACTTTCTCTGATCGGTTATCCGCCGCGCGATTTGTTGATGAACCCCAGTTTCATTGCAGCTGCAGGTGCACAGTTGCAGCAACTGGCGCAAGCTTTGCCGCCGAAGTTGGCAGTCATAGCCGGCACTGTCGTACCTAATGTTAATGCTGTTCAACTCGGCGGAAAATCATTGTTTAACAGCGCTGCTTTGTTGCAAAATGGCGCCGTCAAAAAAGTTTTTCATAAACGCTTGTTGCCTACTTATGATGTATTTGATGAAGACAGATATTTTGAACCGGGAGAAAACAGCAATTATTTTACTATTGGCGAACTCAAAATTGGCGTGACAATTTGTGAAGATTTGTGGAACAATGAGGAGTTTTGGGGTAAACGCAGTTACGCAGGCGATCCAGTTTCCGATTTGGCAAAATTGGGCGTAGATTTAGTGGTGAATTTGTCGGCATCGCCTTATTCTGCGGGAAAGCGGGGAGTGCGATCGGCTATGTTGCAGCACAGCGTCATCGGCTGCGGGATACCGATTATTTACGCTAATCAGATAGGGGGAAATGACGATATCATTTTTGACGGCAGCAGTTTTGCTGTGAATCGAAAGGGTGATTTGATTGAGGTATTAGCTTCTTTTGAAACTGATTTGGCGGTGGTGGAATATGACGCAGCTAAACAAGATTTAGTGGGCAGCAATCAGCAAAGTGCAGCAGGAGTTGAGGCGGCGCCGTTGAGTTTTTATCCGGCGGTTGGAGATGCAGAAATTTGGGCGGCTTTGGTTTTGGGAGTGCGAGATTATGTCCGCAAGTGCGGTTTTTCCAAGGTTGTACTCGGTTTGAGCGGCGGGATAGATTCGGCTTTGGTGGCTGCGATCGCCAGTTGCGCGATCGGGCCGGAAAATGTTCTAGGGGTGTTGATGCCTTCTCCTTACAGTTCGGATCATTCGGTTAATGATGCTTTGGAATTAGCCCGAAATCTGGGTATCGCGATCGAACTATTGCCGATCGGCGATTTGATGAAAACTTACGATCGCACTCTCGCCGATTTGTTTGTCAATACAACTTTCGGGATTGCTGAGGAAAATATTCAATCGCGGATTCGAGGCAATTTGTTGATGGCAATTTCTAATAAGTTCGGACATTTGCTGCTTTCAACTGGCAATAAGTCGGAAATGTCGGTTGGTTACTGCACTCTCTACGGCGATATGAATGGGGGATTGGCGGTGATTTCTGATGTGCCGAAAACTCGCGTTTATTCGCTTTGTCGGTGGCTTAATTCTGAGTTTGAGCAGGGGAAAGATGATGCTCTGTTGGGAAAAGAAATTATTCCGGTTAATATTATTAATAAAGCCCCGAGTGCTGAACTGAAACCGGGGCAAACAGACCAAGATTCTTTGCCGGCTTACGATGTTTTGGATGACATATTGCAGCGGTTTATAGAACATCATGAATCTGCCCAACAAATTATCGCTGCGGGACACGATGCAGCGGTGGTTAAACGTGTAGTAAAATTAGTGACGCAAGCGGAGTTTAAACGGCGGCAAGCAGCCCCGGGTTTGAAAATTAGCGATCGAGCTTTTGGTACCGGTTGGCGGATGCCGATCGCCAAAGTTTCCTCTTATTAAAAGCAAAATGGTTAACATCGACGGTACTTTCGGCTTGGATTTTCTCCTGGGAACTCTCAGCAACGATACGATGAGAGGGTTTGCGGGTAATGACACTATTCAAGGTTTGGGGGGAAATGACCGTATTTTTGGCGATCGGGAAAATGACTTGCTCGCTGGAGATGAAGGCGCTGATACGGTGTCTGGCGGGCAAGGAAGCGATACAATCTATGGAGGACAAGGTGAAGATGGGATTTTTGGCGATCGGGGTCACGATTTGCTAATAGGCGGCGAAGGCAGGGATATCTTGACAGGAGGCGCGGGGGAGGATTTATTTATAATTGAAAGAACCTCGAGCGCATCTACTATTACTGAAGCCGATCTAATTACAGATTTTGGCAACGGCAATGATAAAATTGTATTGACAGAAGGCATGAAGTTTAGCGATTTAGAGCTTTCTGTTGCCGACAACCAAACTGTTATGAAAGATAAAAATTCGGGCAAATATTTAGGAGTTGTTTTGAGAAACTCTAATCTGACTGAATCCAACTTTATGTCGCTGTTGGGCGGAATAGATATGGGTCAGCTTTTGCCAATTTCTGTTAACACGATCGTAGCCGAGCGCGCGATCGGACTGGAAGTGGCGAAAACTCCTCAAGAACAAGCCACAGGTTTAATGTTTCGGACAGAATTACCCGATGACAGGGGAATGTTTTTCCCGATCGAACCCGCGCGAAACGTGCGTTTTTGGATGAAAAACGTGTTGATTGAGCTCGATATGGTTTTTCTGCGGGAAGGCGTAGTGCAGGCGATAATTCCTAACGTACCGCCGTGTTTGAGCGAAACCTGCCCCAACTACGGCCCGGATGTTCCCGTTGACGGAGTTATTGAACTCAGAGGCGGAAGGGCGGCCCAATTGGGACTCAAAGTTGGCGATCGGATTCCCAATTTACCCTAAAAGGTATATGATTTTATCGCAGCATTCAACATTTGTGCATCCCATGAACCCTATTGAATTAAAAATAATCCCCAATCAAACTCAAGACGGTTTAGCTTACCAACATTTGCGCTTGCGAATTAAAACTCAAGACGGTATCATCACACCCGATGATTTACAAGGTTTGAAACTTCCTCAAGATGTTCAATTCAGTCAAGGAGTTGTCATTGAAGGTAGAGGAGCAATTTGGTTGTACGGGTATTTAGTGCACGAATGTCATCCTGCGGCTTGGGTTGGATGTTACGATCCGCGATTAGAAGGTGCGGTGGTAGTAGCGACGCACAAGCACGAGGTATCTGTTGGACAGGTATTAAAATTGAGTTTACCGAGTGATTAAATTAGATGGTGTGGGGTAAATTAACCGCAATATTTGTAGGGGCGGGTTTTACGAACAATCTTTCATTCACATCTACAATATTTATAAACCCGCCCCAGCGACTTATTCTATGAAGCTTCTCAAAATACCGATTATTTTTCCCAGATTACCGACAAAATACTCATTTAGATCGAGCGAGATAGTCTGGTCTTCTAGCTGCATAAATTTCCAGAGGCTGCCAGTCGTCACCACTCCGTAAACTTTCTTAATTTCATTGCCTTTTTGTTGGTTAAACAACTGAGCTGCGATCGTTTCAGCCATACATTGAGCCAAACCCGATTCTATATTATCATTTTTGGCTTCGACTAAAGCAATAACCGGCGCTTCGATAATTAGCTGTTCAGGGGATTTGCTAATCAGGAAATCGCAAAATCCATTTAAACCTCTCAGGCTATCTACCGTAAAATCTTTACCTGAAAATAAACCTATTCGATTGTTGAATTGTTTTCTGAGTTCAATCAAAATTGGCGCTACGATCATTTCCGATCTTGATTTTTCCGAGTTAATTGCCAGAGCTAACGGAATATTGTACTCTAGGGTTTCTGATAAAAACTGGCTGTAGGTAGCCTCGGGAATCTCTGCAAAAAGTCCGAATTGTTCCAAGAGAGTTACTCCAAATTCTGACTTGATTTGTTCGAGCCTAAATTGGCTGTAGGGCATTTTAAAAACTCTCTAATAAAAAAGACTTGTAAAACTAGATTTTATCACGCGATCGCCCAAAAACAATTTAATTTTAATTAAAATTTATCCCTTCACAGGCAAAACAATCGCAAACTCAGTGCCAATACCTGGCTCAGCATTCACCTCAATGCTTCCCCCATGTTTTTCTACCGCAATCTGATGGACAATTGCCAACCCCAATCCTGTTCCTTTTCCGACACCTTTCGTCGTGAACAAATGGTCGAATATGTGCTGTTTCACTTCGTCTTTCATCCCGGTACCGTTATCAGCAATTTTAATTTTAATATGCCCTTCGAGTACCTCAGTGCAAATCGTGATGCGGTTGGGATTGGCGGCAATTTCGCTAAAAGTGCGTCCTACATTTGACTCTTCTAAGGCATCGATCGCATTGGCAAACAAATTCATGAAAACTTGATTTAATTGACCGGGAAAACACTCGATTTTAGGTAGATCGCCGTATTTAGCCATCACTTCGATCTGCGGACGGTGGTCGTTTGCTTTGAGGCGGTGTTTCAAAATTAAAATAGCGCTATCAATACCTTCGTGAATATTAAAAGGAACTTTGTAGTCTTTGTCGCCTCGGGAGAAGGTACGCAAACTCGTGCTGATGCTGCAAATGCGATCGCACCCGACTTCCATTGAATCAATCATCTTGGGTAAATCTTCCAAGAGATAATCGAGGTCTATTTCTTGGGCGTGGTCGGCAATTTCCGATTTCGGTGCATCCGAGCGATAGAATTCTAAGTGTTCTATAACATCTTCCAAACTCCTTTTAGCTTCGCTTAAATTGCCAGAAATAAACCCAATCGGATTGTTGATTTCGTGGGCGACTCCGGCGACTAAATTACCCAAAGCCGACATTTTCTCGCTTTGCACGATTTGCAGTTGCGCTTGCTGTAAATTTTTTAAAGTTTGTTCGAGCTGTTGATTTTGCTCTTGCAAAAGTTCCGCTGCTTGCTTGCGATCGGTGGCATCAACACCCAAACCAATAATCCCGATCGTCTCGCCCTGGGAATTTTTTAACTGCACTTTCGTGACTTCTAAACAGTGTTGTTTGCCGTCAACAAATCTGAGAATTTCGCTGGAGTAATGCGGCAAATCTTGGGCAAGGCAGGCGGCATCTGAAACCAGACAGCCCGCTGCATCCTCTCCCAGTAGATCTTTGTAATGATCGACAGCTAGGAAAGCGCTCAGAGGCGCGCCCACATCTTGACAAAAGGTTTTGTTCACAAACTGTACTTTACCACTGGGATTAACCATCCAAATCCAAATCGGAGCGACATCAAGAATCGCTTGCAGCATTTGTTTCTGATCGGCAAGCTGAGCTTCGGTTCGGCTAATTTTTACTAGCGATCGTTCTAATTGTTGGTTGTAATCCTGATATTTTTTATAGAGCAGAGCATTTTGCAAACAGATGGCTGCCTGGGAACACAGGAGATTGAGAAGTTGTAGGCGCTCGCGGGTAAAAACTCTTGCGGTTAAGCGATTTTCCAGATACAAAATGCCGACTAAGTTGCCTCCATCAAGAATCGGCCAACACAACACGCTCTGCGGTTCGTATTTGAGGATGTAGGAGTCGGAATGCCAATCATCTTTTTGAGCGATGTCCCGAACAATTACAGGTTTCAACAAGTTTTTAACGCAGTCAACAATTTTGAGGGGCAAAATCTCGCTGTTTTCATCCAGTGTTGCGGATGATAAGTCGATCGCCCGCTCGACTCCTGAATTGTCAAGAGCGCTTGTAGCAGCGATTTCCCATTGATTGCCGTTTGGCAAAATCAGCGCTGCTTTGTCAGCTGCTGTATTTTTCATCGCCAGTTGTATCAGTTTGGCAATCAGTCGATCGAGCTCTCTTTCACTAGAGAGTGCTTGACAAGCTTTTAGCAGAGTTGAAAAATTCCCGAAATCTGAGACGCTCGCCGACACAGACGGATGAATGGATGGATTGAGCGATTGATTGTGCTTGGCAGGTGTTGCGAAAGTTGCTAATGGATTTGCAGCGAGTTTTGCTGGCTCCACAATCGGTTTCAACAATTGAGGGTAGCGTTTTTCTAAGTCGTCAATTTTGGCTCTATCTCCCCAGCGCACATAGCAATCATAGGCATCTATCATGTAGACTCGCGCAATTTTTTCTCTTCCCAAGGAGACGTAAAACTTAGCAGCGAGTTCGCAAGCAAGAGCTTCTTCATTCCAATATTCGTTAGCTTTAGCTCCGGTAATAGCTCGATCGTACATTTCCATGGCTTCTGCTGTTTGCCCCAAAACGCGGAGCCATTCTGCCTCAACCAGATCGAACTTGTGTTGGTAATTGAGCGGGGTATGGTGCGCCAATGCTTTGAGTTTTTTCTGACTAGCCCCAACGCGCTTAAGGATTTGTTGGCGCTCCGTCGGTGCCGCACTTGCATAAATTGCCAAATATGCCAGCGCATCGTAAAAGTCGTGCATCATCGTTACTAGCATCGATCTACAATTCCCCAGATAAGGTTTACATACATTTACCCTGTCGATTGGCTTGGGATTACGGATCGAATATATCCCGAATCCGTCGCCTATTTTTGCTCGATTTTACCCCCCCTAAATCTGGTCGATAACAGCCGAGATTAATTCAAATATTAGGACGCTTCATATATTTGTAAATAACTGGGCTTTGTTCGAGTTCGTCGAGAATGTCTGTTGGCTTGAGGACTATTTGGAGCGATGCAATTAACGACGGCTGCTTTACTCGATCGTATTCTCGGAGTACCGCGTTGCAGAAAATTTCCGCGACAATGAGGTAACGGCGGGCCTAGGGTTTTATACTGCGCGCAGCAATTGTGCCCGGAATATCGAGATTTCTGACCGTCGCGCCCCTGTTGCGAAACTGCAAGATTTTGCTACAGCCGGGTTGCCGCTCAAGATGGCCCGCGCCCCGATCGACAGCCGTTCCAGAATCCGTGTACAATTGCGCGATCGGGCGAGATTCAGGCATTAGCGCACTCAAATCTACTACATCTACTGTTGCGTCCATATCGGCTGACCTCAACTCCGACATTAACTTGACAAAACTTAGTGTATCTATCTTAGGGCATAAACAGCATAATTTTCAATTTCTCGATCGCTAACTTCTATTATCTGTTAATGAACAACATTTTATACTTTGGCGATCGGGATTAAAGCCTTTTACTTACGTATAAGTTTCTGCGGTTAATCTCCAATGCGGTTAAATAAAGGCGAAATACAGTAGGAACACGACAGTATTCTGTCTCGAAAAATACAATGTGTAATAAATTAAATTTAATATAGGTCGATCGCCCCAATGGACGCTACTATATGGAAAAATTTTTACCTTAAAAACTCAAAATAGAATCTTTATAAATAATAAAGATTCTGTCCTGAAATGAGTAGCTCTCCCGTCCCCCCTATAAAAGCACAGGGTCGTCTCCTTCTGCTGAAACCCGCCGTGGACTAGACTTCCGGGCTAATAGCCCTCGCCGGGTTAAAACCGAATCAAATAGTAATATGCAGTAATATGCAGTCGTCTTTAGAGGACTTTAGCTACATTCCGACAGGGGTTTTAACCCCTGTCGGAATGTAGCTTCCAGAGAAGGAAACAGCGTTATTTGAGGTTAGTCAATCGCGTCTGTCGCTCTTTCTGGCGCTCGTTGAGTGGTGTCAAGATCTCGATTCACTTTCTAGCAAATATTGTCCGAGGCATCTTCAGCGTTCTATCTTGCATCTCGCGCTGCATCATTGATATTTTCTTGGCCGCCGCTCGTATTATATCTCAGAGACTCAGTACCCTCTGATACTCTTTCTTTTGCTCCCTCGGTGGCTTCTTTAACAATATTTTTTGCTCCCTTCAAGCCTTCGCGAGTGTTTTCTTTAAGATTAGCAAAGCCTTGTTTGGTTTTGTCGCCAAAGTCCTCAGCTTTGCTCTGAGCCGTGCGAGCATCGTCCTTCACCTTTTCACCAACTTGGTTGAGTTTGTCAGGCGCGTCGTCCCCTACCCGCCGCACGTTTTCGCCTACATTGTTGCTAGATTTGGTATCGATGCGGTGCTGCGCTTGCTCTTTGAGAAGCTGAGCTTTTGCTTCTGCTGCTGTAACCTTTTGGTTTCTGGGATCTACATCGCTGTAGTCGTTCATGCCGCCTTTGTATTCGGAAGTTACAGCCCCTGAAGGCACTTCTTCTCTAATTTGGTCGGCAGTTTTTGCGGCCATCACATCAGTTTTTTCTACCGTCACATCAGTTTTTCCTGCCGTCACATCAGGGCGGCTGCAGGCCGTACTCACTAATACTAAAATGCCAGCCAGAAACACTGTTAAAATTTGTACAGCTCGAATTTTTTTCAGAAATGCAGTTAGTCTCTTCATAAAAATGCTCCTTTCTATTGTGATATGCTCAAATGCCTGGTGGTACTGTAGATGGCTACCCTTACAAAATTAGGCACTTAAACACTTTTTTAAGTATAGGAATAGAAACAGGAGCTTTTCATCTATCCCAAGTTACATTCCTCAAGTTATAGTGGAAGGAAGAAGGAAGAAGGAATAAGGAATAAGGAAGAAGGAAGAAGGAAAAAGGAAGAAGGAAAAAGGAAGAAGGAATCGACAATCCTCCATCTTGTAGCAATTATTAAAAGTCCCCACACCCCGCGCCGGACACGGCAATGCCTTTCATCGTGTCCACAATCGCCTAAAAACCTTTGTATCTATCGTTTATAACCGAGTCTAGAGCCCGCTAAATCCCCCTTAAGAAGGCGGACGAAACAACACTCATGTCCCACCCCCTACTCCCCTTCAGAAGGGGGAGTAGGGGCAAGAATCAGGGGGGAGGGGCGGGCATAATCATTAAACAGTATACTGCTCCTACATTTAACCTTAAGTTGACACGATGAAAGGCAATGCCGTTGCCCTACTTTGCTGCGCGTTTGGTTCTCTGTGCGCGCACTACCTTGAGATGTTTTGCATTTTAAGCTCAAAAAAAACCTTCCGGTCAGGAACCAGAAGGCAGTGGATGTATGATCTCAAGTACAACAAGGTCTTTAATCGCAATTGTGGCGACATATCCCGATCGCACACATCTGTCTAATGGCTGAAAGTATCTGCACAGTTGCTAAACATTTTGAATCGCTGTTTTTAGACTCTTGCAGAATTCGCCTATCGCCTCTAAACCCTGTTCTGGAGTTCCTTGGGCCAAGCGTTTCACAAAAGCACTGCCAACAATCGCAGCGTCTGCACCCCATTCTTTCACTTGGCGAGCGTGTTCGGGTTTCGATATACCAAACCCGACGCCAATGGGTTTGTCAGTGATGCTGCGGAGTTCTTGCAGCAACTCTTTTGCTCGTATTTCTAAGCCTTCGCGCACTCCCGTAACCCCCGTCACGCTGACCAAGTAAATAAATCCTTGAGACTCCCGAGCGATCGCTTCTATGCGACTTTTGGGACTTGTCGGAGCAACTAATAATGTTAGTTCAATCCCTAACTTGTTGGCAGGTTGGATGAGACTGTCGGCTTCTTCTAAGGGCAAGTCTGGTACAACCAATCCCTGAACTCCGGCACTTTTGATTTGCTGCAAAAAGGTTTCTATACCTCGGTACAAAATCGGGTTGTAGTATGCGAAGAGAATGATGGGCGATCGCAAATTCGGACTAACTTTCTCTACCATTTCCAGCACCGAATCTAACCGCGTTCCCCGCTGCAGAGCACGAGAAGCGGCGGCTTGAATCACCGGTCCGTCAGCTAGCGGGTCAGAATAGGGAACGCCAAGCTCGATCGCATCTGCACCGTTATCATCCAAAATTTGCAGTGCTTTAGCCGTTGTCTCCAAGTCTGGGTCGCCAGCAGTAATAAAAGGAATCAATGCACATTGGTGGCTCTTGCGCAACGTTTCAAAACAATTAGAAATAGTCATTAGTTATTAGTCATCAGTCATTGGTCATCAGTCATTAGTCATTGGTCATCAGTCATTAGTCATTGGTCATTAGTCATTAGTCATTAGTCATTAGTCATTAGTCATTAGTCATTAGTCATTAGTCATTAGTCATTAGTCATTACTTGGCGGTCTATATTCATGTTCCTTAGCTTTTAGTCCGCAGTCATTATTTCACCGTTTATTGCTAATAACTAATAACTAATGACTAATGACTAATGACTAATAACTAATTATCTTTTTCCTGCTCAACTTCGGCTTGAAGTTTCGCTAATTCTTCAGGAGTGAGCTCATCCAGCCGCTTCTGCAAGACAGCTTCTTTATAATCTTGCAGTTGCTGACTGTAGGTCATATTTTGAGTAAGTGCTCGAAATAAATAAGTCACCAGCCAGCCAATCAAGCCGGCGACCAAAAACAACTGACTCCAAATCCCTGCATTCATACTGTCGAGTCCGGCGAATTGCAGTAGCAAGTAGACAAACCCACCTGCTACAAAAAAGCCGATACTGATTCCAATTACGTCAATACGTCGCATTTAGGCTTCTATCTGCCGCCGTTTGGGCCGAAAATTCAAAAACGGAGCTAGGAGAAACATACCTGGGAAGAAGAAGAACATCAAGAAGTACATGAAGCCGCGCTCAAAAGAGGTGGCCACGTACCAGCGGCTGTTCAGGTAAGCGTAGGTGGCCGCGGGTACTACCAGGAGGTAGGCTCCTGCCAAGACGGCGTAAAGCAGTAAGGTAATATACATTGATTTGCTTTATGGGAATAATAACACGGGTAAGTCGGTTGAGACCCTCCGCTAGCTGGTTAACTATTGTACCGCTTGGGGAGATACAGCGCGACTTTTGGGAATTTTGTGATTGGGGGTTGCGTAAATTGGGGTTTTGGCTGTAGAATAAAAGGCTGTTGTTGTTAGTGGCTCAAATCCACAGCAGCTTCACTAGGGGGGCGTGGCGGAATGGTAGACGCTACGGACTTAAAATCCGTTGACCCGAAACGGTCGTGTGGGTTCAAGTCCCTCCGCCCCCATCAAAATTCAGGTGAGAATGCTGTTTTCCCTTGTCTAATCGCCATCTCATGTCCGGTAAAAAAAACCGCGATGTTTGTAGGGGCGGGTTCAACAATATCTGTAATATAAGTTATAGATCCTGTAAACCCGCCCCAATCGAGACTTCACGACCTTGACTCCAGACAAACAAAAACGAAGTCGCCCGGCGTGATATTACGCAGCAACTGGCAAAGTAATCACAAATTCCGTGCCCTGTCCTATTTGAGAATTCACCTCAATTTTGCCGTGATGCTTGGCAACGATTTGATAGGAAATAGCTAATCCTAATCCAGTGCCTTTGCCGATCGACTTTGTAGTAAAAAATGGGTCAAATATCTGTTGGGCACAGGCTGCGGCAATTCCCGGCCCGTTATCCCGAATCTTGACGGTGACAGTATTGTCTGCCGTAGCTTCCGTGCTAATCCAAATGGTTGGCGAATACCCTTTGTCTCCCTTTTTCACCTCCTCCAACGCATCTATTGCATTGCCTATCACGTTCATAAATACTTGATTTAGTTGCGCTGGAGAGCACTCAACCTCAGGCAACTTGCCGTATTGTTTAATAACTTGAATACCTTGTTTGAGCCGGTGATTGAGAATTACGAGGGTGCTGTCTATTCCTTCGTGAATGTCGGCTGATTTCATATTTCCGTCGTCCGATCGCGAAAAATTGCGCATGGATACGACAATTTCATGAATGCGATCGGCTCCCATTTTCATCGAAGAGAGGGTTTTTGGCAAATCTTCTCTGAGAAATTCGAGTTCAATGTCTTCGATGCGTTCTAGAATGGCATCTGGTGGGTTTGGATAGTATTCTTGATAGAGAGTTACCAGATCTGTCAAATCTTGGATATATTGGTTGGCATAGTCAATGTTGCCGCCGATGAAGTTGACGGGATTGTTGATTTCGTGGGCTATCCCTGCAACCATTTGACCGAGAGACGACATTTTTTCGGTCTGAATTAATTGGGATTGAGTTTGTTTGAGTTCTTGTGTATACTCCCTAACTCGCTGAATCAATTGATTGAAAGAGACCGCTAAAACTCCGATTTCGTCTTGGGTTGTGACTGGTACTTGCAGGTTAAAATTCGATTCGCGAGCGACTTGCTGAGCGACATTAGTGACGGTTTCGAGGGGTTGGGCGATCGCGCGGCTGGTTTTGTCCGCCAGTACGACGGCGATTAGTGCTGAAATTAGCATACTCCCGATAATAATTCGGTTACGCAAACCTTCTGCTTCTTCTAATGCTTCGGCCCCTTGCTGCTTATGAATTTCTACGGCAGAAATTAGCTCGGTTAAACTCTGAGCAAAGTGATCTAGTACGATCGCCTCTTGGCCGCTGCTATTCCTCAACATTTGTAGCTGTGCGGACTCGATGCTGTTGGGCTGCAAATTCCAAACTTCCGCTTCTTTTAACTGCAATTTAATTAGCTGACCGTAGTAATCAATGACGCTGGCAGATTTCTGCAATCTAGCCTGAAATTCTGCCTCTTCTGTTGCTAATTTATCGGGATTTTGTCGTGCGAAAGATTCAATTTCTGAAATCAGGATTTTCGCCTGATTGATTTGCCATAAAAACCGATCGTGCTCGTATTGCAGCCACACAGTGTTTCCCAAAACGGTCGGCAATCTCGCCGCGTGCGATCGGGCTTCAAATACGGTATTTTGCAAGTTTTGCAGCAGTTGCTGCTGCTGTTGGGCAACATTTACCTGAACTAAAGCTTGCTTGCGAAAGTAGTCTCCCAATCTCTGTCCCGCAGCAGTTCCAAAAATCGCTATGCCGATAGCTAAAGCATAACCGTAGCTAATTTTTTGGCCGATCCGCAAATGGTTGAATCGTCCTTTTAGCCCGCTTAGATTAATGGTTGAATGTTGTAACAAGGTTTTTTTAGCAGAGTGCTATTGCTCTACTTTGCTATCTTGGGGCTGAGTGTTGTTAAATAATAACATTAGAAGTTCCTCCCAAACGAACTAGAAGTAATTGAGCGAAGAAAAGCAGAATGCACTTATGATGAAGGCAGAAAGCTGTTTTGAGTGTTTAATTTTGACTTTTGAAATCTTTAACTCACAACTCACAGCTCACAACTCACAACTCAACACTTCCCCTAGTATCTCTGTTTTTAGACTAGAGGGTTTGTGATCTATATCAACAATCTATGTGATTATACGCAGATTTACAAAAATTATGATACAGCGATTAGTATTTGTAGTAAGTTGGGACACAAGGTCCAATTAATGGTTCTCCCCGCTTTTCTTTTTCTGCCAGTTCTCGGTTTAATTCTAGCACTTTTGCTAAAATATCGTCGCTGTCAATAAATCCGTAAGCTTGCATTACTTGTCGATCGAGTTGAGCGTGGAGTTTAAAGAGCTAACTTGTTGGTTCTTCAAAAAACTTATTGTAAAGTTGAGTAATTTCCATCTGTTTTGTTAACATTTGTTAAGTGCAGTACAGTGAAGTAGTAAGATCGAAGCGGCCTCGCCTTTCTCATTCCTAAACGTTTGCCATTTTAATAGGGTAGCAGGTTCAATCATGGTAAAGTCTCAGTATGAGGGATATTCCGCCGGAAAACACACCGTTTTACTCCAAGAAAACTTTGGAAGTGCCAAAGTGTATGCACAAAATGCACAGTCAGTGCTTAACAAAGCTACTGGATTTATCAGTGCTTACGATTTCACGCTGAATCCTTATCGCGGCTGTCAGTACGGATGCAGCTATTGTTATGCTGCTGCTTTTAGCCCGAATGCACAGATGCGGCAGGATTGGGGAAATTGGGTAATTATCAAGCAAAATGCAGCGGAAATCTTAAAGAGAGAGTTGGAAAGTTGGCATAAGAAAAACCCAGATCGACCGCCTAGCATTTACATGAGTAGTGTCACCGATCCGTATCAGCCAATTGAATCTAAAGAACAACTAACTAGGCACTTGTTAGAAGTGATGGTTTCCTATCAACCGACGCTGGTTATCCAAACTCGCAGTCCTATGATAACTAGAGATGTTGATATTTTACAGGAATTTCAGCGGTTGCGAATTAACATGAGCATTCCCACTGGTAGCGAAAAAGTGAGGAAAGATTTTGAACCAAAATCGCCGAGTATTCCTGCGAGACTCAAAGCTATTGCCAAACTGAGATACAGCTTTCCTTACCGAGAAAATTGCGAAGTCAGATTTTCGATAACTGTAACGCCACTACTCCCTACCTTACCGGAAGATGAAGCTGATTTTATTAACAAGCTGGAAGTTGCCGATCGGGTGGTGATTCAGGATTTTCATGCCAGCAACGCACGATCGCTAGTAGCATCAACGCGCTCAGAAGCATTACCTCTTAAACAAAAGTACGCTTGGTGGTACAATAGCGAACAGCAGAGTTATCGAAAGTTTAAAAATAAACTAAAAGCGATGCTCCCGGGGGTTGAAATTAGGGAAGGTAAAGAGGGATTTGGCTATGAATAACCCGCTAGCTAACTGGTGGCGTTCCCAAAAGTTTAACGAAGCCGTTAAGAGTCAAAATAATCGACTTGCCAAACAACTGTTAAAAGAAATACAAAATTCCGGGGCAAAACTCTCATGGCAGCAGAAGCTATTTAAAGAGCGCCTACAGCTTGAAAAATTATTGCAGCAAAAAAATGACCGCATCAAAGAAGGCGATCGGCGTTTAGAAGAATTAGAACTGCAACTGGGCTTCGGACAACTTGACGATTCGCTGGCGCGGATCGATCAATTAACCTTGTTTCCCGACACCCAGTTTATTGAATATATTAAAAATTCTTTCAAAATGACAGAATGCGATGCAAGTATGATTCAATGCACTGGTATTGATGAGAAGGTATTTAATGAGTTTGAAAAACATTTGGCTGGCTTCATCAAAAACGAGCTTAATAACTTGAGCCGTCAAAAAACTAATGTTGATTCTTTACTTGAGCAAGCTATTGACGATATACAAAAACTGAAAGAAGGGCAAGATCCGCAATACAGTTTTGAACTCAGTCCCCACATCTATTTAATGAGGTATTTCCTAGAAAACGTCTATTGTACATATCTAGCTTGGTTTTTCATTTACAAGGCAGGGTTATTACCAACTAAAGTCAATATCCTTGACATTGCGGCTGGGCCGGGTACAGTTGCTTACGGACTAGCTTTGTTGCTGCAAAGCAGTCGCGACTTTTTTTCAATGCCGCCAATGCACATATCCTACTACTCTCTGGAACACCAAAAAGCTTTTCAATATCGCGGACTCCAGTTTTGGCGGCAATATATGGAACCCCAGGCGATGAATGCTTACTTTCGGTTTGACACTTCTAGTATCTTTGATAGCGACAACCAATCTCAAAGACTGCCCAAACAGTTCTTTGATTTTATTGTGATTTCTCACTGTTTTTTTAACGATGAGGAGAGAAGAGAAAAATCCCTTCAGATTTACAAGGATATATTTACAAACAGCCTGAATGATTCGGGTTACGCTTTGCTAATTATTCAAGAAAAGAAGTTGCTGATACCATACAATATTCGTCGAGTTGATGATTGCCAACAGGAGCTAAGTGTCGTACAACAATTTGTTGATGAGCTGGGTTTAAGCTTGGTTTGGTATAAATATTTACATTCAACTAATAGCAGGACATCCCATCCTAACTTTGGAAAGTTTGCTAGAGAAAACTTACCTGTTCAGAAATTTATCAGTCCACTTTTCCGCCAGCACTTTAAGTTCCCCTATGACTTAAATTATACACTTGATGATTATGTGATATTAGGAAAAAAATAAGTACAAAATAGTTAAAATTTTGTGAGATAGCTTTGAACCTTTTTTGCTGATTTTTTAGACGAATGCGAGCTGCGAGGCAGGGGTTGAAAGCCCTGCCGGACGGTCGGATTGCATCAGTGACCGATCATCCAAGGTCGTCCCCCTCGGTGTTCCCGATTCCGCTGCGGTAATGGTTCCTCAGAACGCTTAATTACCTGCGGTTCCCGATTTTCTTGACCTTTCAACCGCAGCTTTCCAGTTAGAATCATCGGCGGCGAAAAGATGCGTTTAGCAACAGTTTCGCAACTCGGGCAAAGCACCGGTGTATCTGATTCTGCAAGAGGGCGCCACTTATCAAAAATGCCGCAAGTTTCACACTTAAAATCGTAAAGAGGCATATCAATTTTTGATGGTAGATTTGGATGCAAGGAGTAGGCCCAGGCCAGCGCCCGCCCTACTAATTTAGGACTTACGCAAGAAAGCAATTCTTACACTATTTGTGGGGGTAAGGTGGGCATTGCTGACCCTACAACTAGAGTCGGTGCGTAAATCCTGTAATTAAGACGGCAGAATATCCATCTCAAAAATTTCTGTCGGTATAGCAATAGTGCAGCAAGCATTGGGAATATCCACAATGCCGCTGATGCGACCTTCAACCGGAGCACAGCTTAACAGCAAATACGCTTGTTCTCCGGTAAAACCAAACTTTTTCAAATATTCGATCGCATTCAAACAAGCTCGGCGATAAGCAACGTGAGCATCCATATAATACTGCTGACCAGTAAATTCATCAACAGAAATCCCTTCAAAAACCAGGTACTCAGAATAACGGGGCTCCACCGGCCCGGGTTTGAAAATCGGGTTGACCATCGCGTATTTATCCATGCCGCCTTTGATAATATCAACGTGGAGGTCGATGTACCCCGACATTTCAATTGCCCCGCAGAATGAAATCTCCCCGTCTCCTTGAGAAAAGTGAATATCTCCCATCGAAAGTTTCGCGCCTTCGACATAAACCGGGAAGTAAATTCTCGAACCGCGCGACAGGTTTTTAATATCGCAATTGCCACCGTGTTCGCGGGGAGGGACAGTGCGCGCCGCTTCCGCCGCCACTCGCTCGAATTCTGCCCCTTGCAGCGACCCCAAAACAGCATTTTTGGGGTTGGGCAGTGCTGCTAAAGGCGGCACTCGATCGGGATTTGTTGCTACCAATTCCGCTTCCCGTTTGTTCCATTTATTCAACAATTCAACAGAAGGAGCGCAGCCGATTAAACCCGGATGAGTAATCCCAGCAAACCTGACCTTTGGTATATGTCGGGAAGCGGTATAAATTCCCTGAAAATCCCAAATTGCTTTAGCAGCAGTCGGAAAATGTTCTGTCAAGAAACCGCCGCCGTTTTCTTTAGCAAAAATTCCCGTAAAACCCCATTCGTCCCCTTGCAAAGCCCCGATGTCGAGGATATCGACTACTAGAATATCTCCTGGCTGCGCGCCGTTAACGTAAATTGGCCCGCTCAAAACGTGAACTACTGTTAAGTCTACATCGCGAATGTCGTCGGGACTGTCGTCATTTTTAATTTGTCCGTCTGTCCAGTCTTTGCACTCGATGCGAAATACATCTCCGGGATTGACGGAAACTACTGCTGGAATATCTGGATGCCAGCGGTTGTGACCGACTAATTCCTGTTCTGACATCGGTTTGGTCAAATCAACTTTGAAGAGAACTTGAGGCATATTCTGCACTCCTCTAGTTACTAATTTTTACATGGTACGCGCATCTTCGCCGATCTGATAGTTGATAAATGTAAATTATTATACTAATAAGTGCAGAACCCAAAAATATATTAGATAACGATTATCATTATTTAACTAATTGCTGGGCAGCGCCGCAGCCGTGGTATGTTTTTGATAGTGAATGTTTTTAAATTAAAAAATTAGTGGCTGAAAGTTCGATCGCACAACATACAGATAAGGTTCAAAATGGATGGCACGGCCACCTCAATTTAGTCTACGCCAACCGCAGCGGCGCAACTCAAATCATTCACAATCAAATGCAAGCGCCCCTCAAGGTGCAGCGTCCGTTTTATCCTGAAGGGAAAGAGGTTTGCCACAGCGTCATTTTACACACGGCTGGGGGAGTTGTCGGGGGCGATCGACTTTCGCTCAATTTCCACCTCCAAGCAAACGCCAAAGCTTTAATCACCACCGCCGCCGCTAGTAAAATTTATCGCAGCAGCGGACAGTTAGCACAACAAAATATTGACATGCAAGTAGATTCCGGCGTCCATTTAGAATGGCTTCCGCAGGAAACAATCGTTTTCGATGGCGCCATGTATCGGCAAGATTTGCGGGTAGAATTAGCACCGGAATCCAGTATTTTGCTGTGGGAAATTACGCGCTTTGGACGCACTGCTAGAGGCGAAAAGTTCTTGTCTGGAGAATGGCGATCGCACACCGAAATTTGGCAGCAAAACAGCCCTCTGTGGATTGACAGACAATGGCTCAAAGGCGGCGAAAAAATGCTCGAAAGTCCTCACGGCTTAGCAGGAAAACCCGTAGTTGCTACCCTCGCTTGGGTAGGCGAACCCGTCACAGCAGAACTCGTGGAAAAAGTGCGTGCTTTGCAATGCGAGGCAACAATTTATCCTGTTAATTCAACCACCGGCGTTACTCGCCTCCCTAACGGTTTGCTGTGCCGATATCGCGGTTCATCCACCGCTGCAGCTAGAGAGTGGTTTGTCGGCATTTGGCACTTGCTGCGCTTGTCTTTTTCAGAACGCCCTTGCTGTTTGCCTAGAGTTTGGATAAAATAGGATTATCTTTGAGTTTCAAATGTATGATAGTATAAAAAACTCGCCTTGAAAAGCTACCGCCACTGATAATTGAACTCTCACAAATAATGCGATCGCCCTTACCAGAATAAAAATGCAACTCACCCCCCAAGAAAAAGACAAGCTGCTGATTTTCACCGCCGCCCTGTTAGCAGAGCGCCGCAAACAAAGAGGTTTAAAATTAAACTATCCAGAAGCACTAGCCTATATTTCCGCCGCGATTTTAGAAGGAGCAAGAGATGGCCTCACCGTCGCAGATTTAATGAGCTACGGAACAACTATCCTGAGGCGGGAAGATGTGATGGAAGGGATACCGGAAATGGTGCATGAAGTGCAAGTTGAGGCGACTTTTCCCGACGGAACTAAGTTGGTGACAGTGCACGACCCGATTCGTTAAATATTTAACCGCAGAGACTCGCAGGAGATAGACATGATTCCGGGAGAAATGATTGTTTCAGCAGGTGAAATAGAATTAAATGCCGATCGCCCAACGGTGCGGCTGCTGGTAGGCAATACGGGCGATAGACCAATTCAAATCGGTTCCCACTATCACTTTTATGAGGCCAACGAAGCCTTAGAATTTAATCGAGAACAAGCAAAAGGAATGCGATTGGATATTCCGGCGGGAACAGCAGTTAGATTTGAACCGGGAGATGAAAGGGAAGTGCAATTAGTACCGTTTGTTGGTACTCGTCAAGTCTACGGATTTAATGGAAAAGTGAATGGTGAGTTAGATGGATGAGAGACAATTAGACTATTATAGGTCTGACGCGAAAAACCCGGTTTCTGAGACAAATCGTGCATCTATGCGAGAGATATGGACAGAGAAACCTGGTTTTTGGCAGCCGTGCGTAAGTCCTGTATTATCAACAATATTACTAAAACGACAGGTAGCGAAATGACACCGTACCCCCGAATAACCTCAATCAAAATTCAGGGTTATAGACCCTTCCGAGATTTTACTGCTCCATTGGAACCACTAGAAATTATTGTCGGAGCTAATGGTTCTGGGAAATCAAGCCTGTTTGAGTTTCTAAAATTTTTGACCGACAGTATGGAAAGCGAGATTCCTAACGAAATTATTAAGGGTTCTATCGGTCAACAGATTTTCCATCTTCCCGGCTCAGAAAAGTTTGAATGGGATCTTAAAATTGATACAGGTGAGTCTAATATCTCCTATCAAGGAGAACTCATGGGGCCGAGAAGCAATCCGCAAATTTCTTTCGAGCGAGTTGAGTCATCTCAACATTTGTTCATGGATATTAAAGGTACTGAAGGTTTTTATCGCGAACCAGGAGTGGCACATACAAATCGCGTATTTCCCAAACGCAATCAACTCGCACTCAGGACAATAACAAATCCAATTTTAGCAACTCTCTATAAACTACGAGAGTATATCGGGGGTTGGAAATTTTACAGTTCATTTAACATTGCTAATTACAAAATTCGCAAATCTGTTCTCATTGAACAAGAACCAGTGTTGGATGAAGATGCAGGCAATTTGAGTTCAGTATTACACTATTTAATGACTGAACATAGCGCCGTTTTTGATGACCTGCAACAACATTTACAATCAGTTATTCCAGGATTCAAAAAATTGACTGTAAAAGCTCGCGGCGGGCCTGGGGAAGTTATCGCATTTTGGCAGGAAAAGGGGATTAACCAGGATTTAAGTCTTGCGGATTTATCCGATGGTATTCTAAGATTAATTTGTTGGATTTGTCTTTGTTTGCACCCGAAACCACCCTCTCTAATTTGTATTGATGAACCGGATCAAGGTGTTCATCCTCGGACACTCCCTCTTTTAGCAGGATTGTTTGAAAAAGCTGCTGAACGCACTCAGGTTCTTTTGGCTACTCATTCTTCTTATTTTTTAACCCAATTTGATATTTCCCAAATTGCTGTGATGCGAAAGGAGAATGGAGAATCAAAGTTTATTAAACCTGGTAATTCCAAAGTTTTAACAGATATGCTTGATGACTTTGGGACAGAGGAAATTGAAAAACTCCACCGCAGTGATGAATTGGAGCTTCTACCATGAGGGTAATTATCTATGTAGAAGGGCCATCAGATAAAAATGCAATGGAAGCATTGTTAGTAAATTTGATTGACCAAAAATCTGAAGAAGGTGTCAGTATAAAGTTTTTTGCAATCAAAGGACCTAATAATGATAGGGGAGGTGACGCTAAAAGAGATTTGCTGCTGAAGGCTCCAATAAAAGCTGTTGATACTCTTAATGATCCGAATTCAATTGTAATTCTTTTACCAGACTTATATCCTAGGAATAAAGAGTTTCCCCATGAGACTTTTCAACAGCTAGAAGCGGGAATTATGAATAATTTTTCTCAAGCATTACAAAGGAAAGGTATTCAGGATGAACGTCTCAAAGAACGTTTCAAAGTTTTTTGTTTTAAATATGAAATGGAAGCTTTGATTTTGGCGGCTGAATCTGGATTACGAGGTAAACTAGGAGTTACTGATCTAGATGTCACCTGGACAATACCAGTAGAAGACCAAAATCACGATCGCCCCCCCTCGAAAATTGTAGAGCAACTTTTCCGAGATTCTGGCAAAAAATACGATAAAAGGGTGGATCCACAATTGATACTACGGGATACTTCGTATCAAGAAATTACTGATAAATGTCCTCAATGTTTCAAACCATTTGTTGAGTTTATAGAAGGTATACAAACGGAAAATTTTTAGCATAAATTAATGTATACTCAAGCATTGGGGCAATGACAAAAATTCTAGAAAATCTGATGAGGAGTGCATTAAAATGAGTTACAGAATGGATCGCCGCGCTTACGCGGAAACTTTCGGGCCGACAACGGGCGATCGCGTGCGTTTAGCCGATACAGAATTATTCATAGAAGTTGAAAAAGACTTCACAACCTACGGGGATGAGGTTAAATTTGGCGGCGGCAAAGTCATTCGCGACGGCATGGGACAGTCGCCTATTTCTAATGCAGACGGTGCAGTTGACACCGTAATTACTAATGCTTTAATATTGGATTGGTGGGGAATTGTTAAAGCAGATGTTGGGATTAAAGACGGGAAAATTGACAAAATTGGTAAAGCCGGAAATCCTTACATTCAAGATAGGGTAGATATTATTATCGGACCCGGTACAGAAGTAATTGCTGGTGAAGGAATGATTCTCACTGCGGGGGGAATTGACTCTCACATTCACTTTATTTGCCCGCAACAAATAGAAGTGGCGATCGCCTCCGGCATCACTACTATGATCGGCGGCGGCACAGGCCCTGCAACGGGTACAAACGCCACCACCTGCACTCCCGGGCCTTGGCATATGTACAGAATGCTGCAAGCAGCCGACGCTTTCCCGGTAAATCTAGGATTTTTAGGTAAAGGGAATAGCAGTCAACCTCAAGGATTAGTCGAACAAATTTTTGCCGGTGCAATGGGTTTGAAACTCCACGAAGATTGGGGAACTACGCCAGCAACAATTGACACTTGTTTGAGTGTCGCTGACGAGTACGACGTGCAAGTTGCAATTCACACTGATACTCTCAACGAAGCGGGATTTGTGGAATCTACAATTGCCGCATTTAAAAATCGCGCTATTCACACTTACCACACCGAAGGTGCAGGGGGCGGACACGCGCCGGATATTATTAAAGTCTGTGGCCAAGCTAATGTTTTGCCTTCGTCAACTAACCCGACTCGCCCTTACACTGTCAATACTTTGGAAGAACATTTAGATATGTTGATGGTGTGTCACCATTTGGATCGAAGTATTCCTGAAGATGTGGCTTTTGCTGAGTCTAGAATTAGAAGGGAAACTATTGCTGCTGAGGATATTTTGCACGATTTAGGTGCGTTTAGTATGATTTCTTCTGACTCGCAGGCGATGGGAAGAGTTGGAGAGGTGATTATTCGGACTTGGCAAACGGCTCATAAAATGAAGGTTCAAAGGGGGATTTTGAACGGGCAAGATGCCCGTTCCACAGGGGGTTTTGACGGGCAAGATGCCCGTTCCACAGGGGGTTTTGACGGGCAAGATGCCCGTTCTACAGGGGGTTTTGACGGGCAAGATGCCCGTTCCACAGGGGGGGGAAATGACAATTTTCGGGTAAAGCGGTACATTGCGAAATATACAATTAATCCGGCTATTACTCACGGAATTAGTCAGTATGTTGGTTCGGTGGAAGAGGGGAAATTGGCGGATTTGTGTTTGTGGCGATCGGCTTTTTTTGGGGTGAAGCCGGAAATGGTAATTAAAGGAGGGGCGATCGCCTACGGGCAGATGGGAGATGCTAACGCCAGCATTCCCACGCCGCAACCGATGCATATGAGGCCGATGTTTGGCAGTTTTGGCGGTGCGATTGCGGCGACTTGTCTGACGTTCGTTTCCCAAGCTGCGCGCGATCGAGGTATTGCCGCACAGCTAGGTTTGCAAAAGCCAACTGTAGCAGTTTCCGGGACGCGGCAAATTAGTAAAAGAGATATGAAACTCAACGATTATTTGCCACACATGGAAGTCGATCCAGAAACTTATGAAGTGAGGGCGGATGGGGAATTGTTAACTTGCGAACCCGCAACTGTTTTGCCAATGGCGCAGCGGTACTTTTTGTTTTAACCGATTGTACAATCATGTAAGGGGGGTTTTTAGCAACTGTCTATTTCTAAAACTAACGAACTCATAAACCCGCCCCGATCTAATTAAACTTACTTAATTCGGGATGGGATTTGTTGTTAGAAAAATTGAGCGATCGCAGTATTGAACCCTTACAAACAAACCAAAAATAAAGCGCAATATTCACCGCACTTAACAACTTGGGGATACCCTCAAACAAGCTGGAAATTGCCTCATGTTTCCAGGGCAATGCTTCCGCAAAAAATGCCAAAAATAATAAACCAACGCCACTTACTAACAAAAAGTATGGCGTTGATTTTATTTGCCTCCTAAAAGTTAATCCATAAACTGCCGCAGCAACAGCGTAGATAATAACTATTGTAACTTTAGGGAATCCAGCGCGTCCGAGGTGAACATGAGTGCGAAAAACTTCATTAAATAGGAAAAATCCCGTAACTATCGCTGAACCTAAAATAAACTGATTTTCAGGACGGTTCGGTTGAGTAGTTCTTAGCAAACCAAAGCTAAAAACACACACCATAACCGAAAAATAAAACAACATTTGGAACATCAGAAAAAAGAAACCCGCCCCCGGATATGTCGCAAGACAAGGCGGAAAAAATAACCCTTTTACCGAAGAACCAAACCCATTTAGGGCCAAACTTACCACCCCTACCAGCAGGACAGCTAAAGTATTGAGCCAAAAAACAACCCTATAATTTGCCATAATCTAATTTGAGTGCCTCAGGTATTCTCATCATTGAGCGATCGCAGTTTTTTACTAAATTTACTTATCTTAAATTTAACCAATCTTGAATTTCTTGCGCTAACCAAGCCGCCTCAACCTCTTTCAAACTTTTTGCTAAAATATAAAAGTAAGTTCCCGTAGCGTTACCCGAACGAATCCTAATTTGATTTCTTCCCCCAACAGTATTGTATAGAAAAGCACCCAAAATCTCAGAAATTTCCCCCCTTTGTCGTAAATAACTCCAACCAAATATCTGATGTTCCAGTTTAAAGTAATTCCGGTTAAATGTAATTTTATTACCATTGCCAAACATCTTAACTAAGATACTTGCTATAATCGTAAACAATCCTAATGCAATACGGAAATTTGCTTCCCAAAATAATAAAATTATTGACCCAAATAATAGTAGAATTAATATTCCTATAAAAGCACCTAAAAAAGGCCTTCTGACTAAAGTAGACGGAATTTTAATGTTTAACTCCGTAGCTGATTTGCTAACTTGAATGCGACTGTGACGCGGTTTAGCAATTTTCCGAACAGCCCCAATTTGAAGATTAGCCCCTTGTATGTTTCCCGATTTCAAAGCTGCTAAAGCCTCTCTAGCCTCGCTGAAACGCTTTTCTAACCCAATTTCCGTCATCTTCTCAATCCAGCTTACCAAACTAGGACTCACACTCACGCGATCGCTAAACTGAATCCGAGAATCTTTCTGTGGCAAATCCGCAGGAGTTACCCCCGTTAACAAATGAATTAAAGTAGCTCCCAAAGCATACAAATCCGAAGCCGTAACCGCCCGGCCCCAAAACTGTTCTAAGGGTGCATAACCACTCGTTCCTACCACTGTAAACGTTACGCCTGTCACCGCCGCTTGAGCTTGTACCGCACCAAAATCTACTAGATAAACCTGCTGATCTTCCCCCCAAATTAAATTACTCGGCTTAATATCTCGGTGCAAAACTGGGGGGCTTAATTCATGCAAATAAATTAAAATTTCCAGCACTTCAGTGGCAATTTTTCGTACTTTTTTTTCTGAAAAATCCTGACCCTTTTCTAATAATTCCTGAAGTGAAAATCCCGGAATATAATCTTGCACTAACCCAAACCAAGGCAATCCTGCTCCGGCTTCCCGCTCCAGGGAAAAATAATCTCGATAGCAAGGAATGCGGGGATGATTTAGCGCCTGCAAAACTTGTGCTTCTCTTTCAAAAAGCTTGAGTTCTTCCCACTGCATTTCCGGGCTAAAAGCTAACATTTTCAGCGT
This sequence comes from Microcoleus sp. C2D2, assembly GCF_036702495.1. Classification (NCBI taxonomy): domain Bacteria; kingdom Bacillati; phylum Cyanobacteriota; class Cyanophyceae; order Oscillatoriales; family Microcoleaceae; genus Microcoleus; species Microcoleus sp. C2D2. Next base: position 38,479 of record NZ_JAUBTO010000063.1, read on the forward strand.
CACCTGTTCTTGAGACTCTAAATCTACTGCTAGCCAAGTTTGATGACCGGCCGCTGTGCGTCCTAAACGCTGTTGCAATTGATAACGTTCTTGTAAAATTTTTCCTGGCTCTAACACAGCATAGCCCTCTTTTTTTTTATATACGAAATTGCCTTAACTATTAAATTAACTATTTTGCTGAGATATTTAAATTGCTACTATAGCGGTTCTCAAGCGTGGTGAGGTATGGGGGCAAGTCCTATGCCCATGCCCGATGCCCGATGCCCGATGCCCGATGCCCGTCAGCCCGTCAGCCCGCGAGAGCACCTCATGTTACTGAGAAAGGCTATAGAAGTAATTACCCGTGCATTTCTCCATTTGGCATGATTGTACCGCGCAATTGAGCTCCCCCTAAATTAGCAGTGCTCAAATCTGCCCTAATCAAAATTGTGCGGTGCAAAATTGCCTCGCGCAAATCTGTTCTAGCCAGGTAGGCATCAGTCAGATCCGCTTCACTCAAATTTGCCTGATTAAAATTAGCTCGACTCAAATCAGCCCTCACCAAATTAGCTCGACTCAAGTCAGCCATAACTAAATTAGCATTGCTCAACTTAACATCAGGAAGAAATGCACCCCGCAAGTTAGCGCCAGCAAATTCAGCATCAATTAACACAGCTCTTTCCAACTTAGCATTTGTCATTACAGCCCAGGAAAAATTTGTTTCTACCAAAGTTGCTTCTGTCAAAAATATGCCATGTAAAATAGCTTCGCTCAAATTCGCCTGAGTCAGATTTGCTTCCACCAGAGATGCTTCTGTCAAATTCGCGTGACTGAGATTAGCTTTAGTCAAATCTGCACCTTGCAAATTGACGCCCCGCAAATCTGCACCTTGCAAATTTGTACCCCGCAAATTTGCACCCTCAAAAATCCGCTGCTCCTTGCGCAAATTGGCACCCCGCAAGCACGCACCGCGCAAATCTGCACCTTGCAAATTGGCACCTCGCATATCTGCACCGGTCAAATTCGCATCGATAAAAACTGCCAAAGAGATATTGGCTCTGCGAAAGTCTGCACCTTGCAAAGTCGCTCCGTGGAAGTCTGCATCGGACAAATTTGCTCCGCTCAAGTTTGCCTGATTTAAGTTAGCACCGCACAACTTTGCATTAGTTAAATTTGCGCGCTGAAGGTTAATTCTGCTCAGGTAAGACAGCGCTAAGTTTGCACCCCAGAGGTCAGCACTGCTTAAATTGACGCCAATTAAATCCGCACCGCTCAGGTATACGCCTCTCAGATTCATACCTTGAAAATCTAGTTCTCCTGATGTATATCGCCTTAAAATTTCGCTGGAATTCATATTTTTTTTGTGGCTAATTAAGTACAATCTGCTATTTATAGACTTCTTAAATTTCAGTTTACGCAGGCGGACTTAGTTTGTGTAGCCCCAGACTTGAGTCTGGGGATTTAATGAGTTTAATTGACAAATTCTTGAGTCCAAGAGACTGTTTTGCTGCCTAACTGTCGCCCGTGAATTTTCACCTGAGTAAGATATTTTGATTTTAAAGTACCCAGTTTTTTGTGAATGTATGTAGCTGTAGCCTGTTGGTTTGGTACTTCAGCAGACTCCAGAATGACGTGGAACCAACCGTCTTTAAATCCCACTGTAGCAGCAATTCCCTTAGGCTGTAGCAATTGATTGATCAATTGGGCGATCGCCTTTGGTTTGCCTTGTCTTGCCATTTCCAGAAGCTGATACTGAGTTACTTTCTGGCTAGAGTTTTCCTGCGGTGTTTCTGAAATATTTTTTGCCTGGTTTTCCGCCGGGGTTTCAGAAGAATATTTGCCGCTTTCTTTTGACTCCAATTCGCTCAAAATTTCCATTAATTTATCTGTAAAATTCTGAACTTTTCCTACATACTCTCTGAGATTTTTATATTTCCAGTACAAACGCTCCTCAGCAGTTCCCGGAGAAATTTTTTCGTTCAAAGCAGCTTCTAACTCGGTGAATATATTTTCTATTTGCGCCGTTGCGGAGTTAGCACTTTGACTGACTAATCCTGTCATTTCTTCTTCCAATCCCAACTTGCGTTTGATGGAATCGCTAATATTTACAATAACAGGATCGGCCGGCTCGAAAATGTCGATACTTGTCTGCATTTCTGCAACTGGGAATGTTTCTACCAGTTCTTGTCTGAAATCGACAGCAGAATTATTGATGCTGGTTTCGGGTTCTTTAAACTGTACATTTTCGGCAGTGCCCGGCACTAAGTAACTATTATGGGGGTCATAATGATAGTGAGCTGGAGCCGCTTGAATGAGGTGAGTAATATCGCCTCCATCAAAATAATCGCTGCGCCTGTCAACCAGCTCGCTCTCTTGATAAACAATGTTGTTTAAATGTGTCTGATCGCAATCTTCGGTAGCCGAATATTCGGGCTCATGGCGTTCTTCCTGTTGCATTTTTGCGTAACAAGGATTCATCGCTTGGATGATTACGCTCGCAGCTTGGTCGTTTTCCTCTCTGTTGTCGAGATTGCTAGCAGTTGTGTACAACTGAGATTCGAGTTGGGCTAGGCTGCCGCAGACATTAAACAGTTGTCGCAGCAGATTGTCAAGTTCTTGAGTTTTCAGCAGCAGCCAGTCGCGCTCGCTAAAACTAAACTCGTGATAAAGACTAGAAAAAATTAGGATTTTAGCCCTCAGCGGATTTGTTTGCTGCAAAATATTTTGTCTGACATCAAATAAATTCCCGGGGTCTCTTGCCCTTTCTTCGTCGCTTGATACTTCCAAACTAAAGTGATCGTCAAATGCGGGAGCTTCCTGACCGCCAAAACTAGATATGTTTGTTTCTAATTTGGTGAAATCTTCATATTCATACAGCCTGCTAAGTTGACAGACTATGAGGTCGGCTACTAAAGCATAGTCGGTTTTTTTATTGACCTTAGAAACTATACTATTTAAAACTGCTTCAATATCTTCTAACCTGCTGTATTTGGCGCACAGTTCTTCGATTAAAATTCCTAGATCTGCGCTGGCGAGTTGGGCCGGATCGTTTTCCCAAAAGTCTTTACAAGCAAAAAATATTATTTTTTTAATGCGCGAGAGATTGACGTCTTGTTCTAATTCGCGAACAACTTCATCTAAAATAGATAAAGCTTTCATAGTTTTCCTCCCATAAAAATCCCCTGTGACCACTCAGCAAGAAATAATAAGATTATACCACATTGGATAAATGCAAGACTTTGATGCGATCGTAATTGGCAGCGGTATTGGCGGCTTAGTCGCCGGCTCGATGCTAGCTCGCTACGGCAAGCGGGTTCTCGTCTGCGAGAGCCACACAATAGCGGGCGGGGCAGCTCACAGCTTTTGGCGCCGGGGATTTCACTTTGATTCGGGGCCTTCTTTTTATTGCGGTTTGACTGACCCCCGGTCGTTCAATCCTTTGCGGCAAGTTTTTGATGTTTTGGAGGAATCGATCGCAGCAATTTCCTACGATCCGCTGGGGCATTACCATTTTCCCGAGGGAAGTTTGCCGATTTATGCTGATGCCAGAAGTTATTTAGATGCTGTAGCTAAATTCGCACCGCAAGGTGCTGTAGAATTGCAGCAATTTCAACAAAATTTATTAGTTTTGTATGAAGCTTTGCGCGGCATCCCGGCTTTGGCGCTGAGGTCCGACTGGCAGTTGATACCTGTTTTGCTGTCTCGGTACTCGCCTGCTTTGCTGAAGCTGTTACCGCTAGTAGGTGCGATCGCGGGTTCGGCAGGTTCCTTGATGGATCGCGATGTGCGCGATCCTTGGGTGCGGCGTTTGATCGATTTGGAGTGCTTTTTACTGTCTGGTTTGAAAGCGCACGGAACTGTCGCGCCGGAAATAGCTTTTATGATTGGCGAACGTGCGCGCTGTGCGATCGAATATCCTGTCGGCGGCAGCGGTGCGATCGTCGATGCTTTAGTCAGAGGTTTGCAGCGCTGGGGAGGAAAGTTGCGCCTGGGAACTCCCGTGGAGCAAATTTTAGTTGAATCCGGCCTCACCACCGGCGTTCGCTTGCAAAATGGCGAAATTATCCGCGCCCCAATTGTTATTTCCAATGCCACCGTCTGGGATACTTATACAAAGTTGCTGCGCCCTGAAGATTTGCCGGAAAGCTACCGAAAAAGCGCTTTGTCGATGCCTGCAGTAGACAGTTTCATGCACCTCCATTTAGGAATTAAAGCCGAAGGACTCGAAGGTTTGACCGGCCACCACGTCGTCGTTCACGACAGCAAGATTGACATTACAGTACCCGGAAATACTTGCATGATTTCGATTCCTACAGTGTGGGATGCAACTCTGGCGCCGCCCGGGCATCACACCGTTCACGCTTATACCTTGGAACCTTACGAAGGTTGGGAATATGGCGAATTGTATCAGAAGAAAAAGCAAGAGCGATCGCACTCTCTGTTTCAAGCTTTAGAAAGAATTATACCGGATTTGCGATCGCGAATAGTCGTAGAGTCGATCGGCACACCGCTAACCCACGCCCGATTTTTACGCCGATATCAAGGAACTTACGGGCCTGCAATCGCCGCCGGAAAAGGCACATTTCCCGGGCCGCAAACACCAGTCAAAGGCTTGTATCGGGTGGGAGACAGCACCATGCCGGGAATTGGCGTGCCCGCCGTCGCAGCATCGGGTATTTTGTGCGCGAATACTTTGGTAAATTCGGATGTGACAGCACAATTTTTGTAAGGAATGAGAATTAAATAACTTCCACAAGATTGTGGGATGGGCGTCCCGCCCGTCCCAAAAGGACGGGCGGGACGCCCATCCCACAATCACAATTAAAATTGGAAGTTATTTTA